>SKLD01000393.1 GCA_007123395.1 Opitutales bacterium | reverse complement strand
TGTGGAAGTGCGTCTCCAGCACACAGTAGGTGATCACCTCCACCCCGCTGAACTCCGCCGCGCGGTGCAGCGCCGCCACCCACACCTCCCGCTGACCCTCCAACAGCAAGCGCCGCTTCTGAATCACCCGCGATGTCACATGATGCACCGCCGGCCCGTCCTCCCGTTTGATACGAATCTCACCCACGAAGAGCATACCTTGTAGGCTCCGGACTCTAACGCAAGCTTTTTTTCTTCAAGAAATAGAATAGGCGCAGTAAAGGTAAAAAGCAGAGATCTCTGCCCGACTTCAATAGCAAAAAGATTCGTTTATGGCCTATATTAGGGATTCTTGGAAATTTCTTGACCTGTGTAAGGGTGTCTCTTACGCACGGATCCGTCCGTTTGACTGGACAACTGAAGCAACTTCGGAAGCGGGTCTCCGGTGAAGTTTCGGCATTCACGTGCCGATGATTTTTGGCACCGAGCAGGTCTCACGGCCAAAGCGGTCATGGTGTCCGCCCGGCTTCCGCATCACACACAACCAATGAACAGCCATGAAGATAGCAAAAGACGACATTCCCGCCCAGATAGACATACCCGGCGCGACCGCGCGCATGACCTTCGATTTTGGTGATGCGACGTGCTGCGGAACGATGTCCGGTGAGTATTTCTCACTTGCGCAGGGCACGGATATCGCGCCCTTGCTCAAGGGGCTCGAGACGGATCTCTGCCAGTCCCCGCATTGGGGCTACATGATCGAAGGCGAGGTGACGGTGACTTACGCGGACGGATCGGAGGAGACGGCGGTGGGCGGAGACCTCTTTTACTGGCCGCCGGGGCACTCCATCCGGGTGGGCGCGGATGCGGAGATCATCCTATTCAGCCCGCAGGCGGAACACTGCAGCGTTGTGGAACACCTACGCAAGCAGCTTGTCGCCGGGTCCTGAACGAGCCGGTGCCGGTTCAGTTTCCGCCGCGCTCTTGGTCGATGCGTTCGAGGTATTCGGACACGTTGCAGGTGAGCATGCGCGTGCCGGTGGGGGAGACTTCGAGGACCTTGCCGACGACGGGGTCGAGGAAGTGGCGGTCGTGGCTGACGAGGATGACGGTGCCGCTGTATTCGCGGATGGCGTCGCGGAGGACTTCCTTGGAGCGGAGGTCGAGGTGGTTGGTGGGCTCGTCGAGAATGAGGCAGTTGGCCGGGCGCATGAGCATCTTGGCGAGGGCGACGCGGTTGCGCTCGCCGCCGGAGAGAACGCTGACGGATTTGTGCTGGTCGTCGCCGCTGAAGAGGAGGGCGCCGAGGGCACCGCGCGGGTTGGCGTCGAGGTTGCCGGAGGCGGCGGATTCGACTTCCTCGAGGACGGTCTTTTGCGGGTTCAGTTCCTCGGCCTGCTGCTGCGCGAAGTAGCCGAGGACGGTGTTGATGCCGAGGCTGCGCTCGCCCTCCTGGAAGGGTTCGACACCGGCGAGGATGCGTGCGAGGGTGGATTTGCCCGCGCCATTGACGCCGACGACGGCGATGCGGTCGCCCTTTTCAATTTCGAGGTCGAGGCCGCGGAAGATGCGCAAGCCGCCGTAGGCTTTGTGCAGGTTTTTCAGCTCGATGACCTTGTGGCTGGCGGGCGGCGGGGGCGGGAAGCGGAAGTAAATCTTCTTCTCCTCGCGCTCGGGGCGGACGATTTCCACCTTGTCGAGCTGCTTGAGGCGGCTCTGCACCATGGAGGCTTTTTTCTGGTTGGAGCGGAAGCGGTTGATGAACTCCTTTTGCCGGGCGATCTCTTTTTTCTGGGTTTCGGCGGCTTTGCGTTGGGCGGCGAGGCGGGCGCGGCTTTCCTTTTCGTAGACGGTGTAGTTGCCCTTGTAGATGTTGAGGTTGCCGAATTTCAGCTCCCACGTGGTGTTGGTCACGGCATCGAGAAAGGCGCGGTCATGCGAGATGACCATGAGCGCCCCGCGGTAGCCCTTGAGGTAGCTCTCGAGCCAGTGCTGGGAGTAGAGGTCGAGGTGATTGGTGGGCTCGTCGAGGAGGAGGAGGGAGGGAGTGCGCAGGAGGAGCTTGGCGAGGGCGATGCGCATCTGCCAGCCGCCGGAGAACTCGCCGGTGTCGCGCTCGGCGGCGCCCGGGGCGAAGCCGAGGCCGGTGAGGACGCGCTCGATGCGCGACTTCATGCGCTCGGGCTCGTGGTCGGCGAGTTGCTCCTCCCACTCGCCCATGGTGTCGATCAACTCGTAGTAGGCTTCTTCGGCGGGATCCAGTTCGTACATGCGCTCGGTGGCAGCGTCGAGCTTGGCCTGGAGGCCGAGGACGTCGTCAAAGGCGGTCTCGACTTCGGCGTAGAGGGTGCGTCCGCGCGCTTGGATACCGTCCTGCGGCAGGTAGCCGAACGTCGTCCAGGCGGGCTTCTCGACGCGCCCGCCGTCGAGTTCGGCGTCACCGTGGAGGATGCGCAGGAGGGTGGATTTACCAGAGCCGTTGACGCCCACGAGGCCGATGCGGTCGTGCGGCGCGATGCGCCCGGAGAATCCGTTGAAGAGAGCGCGCTCGCCGTGGAGAAGCTTGAATTCCTGTAGTTCGATCATGACGCAAAACCTTCCAACGAGCCGGAAATCTTTGGTGTGTGCGAGCGAAAAGCGAGTTTTGCGGCGGCTGCCGCGCTTTCGCCGGAATCATGTTCTAGGTTGACTCTGGAAATGGGGTGGATTCGTCTGCTTGTTTGAGATTTGCGATCCTAGGAGCACTGTGAGCACAAAAACAGCGAAGAAAAAGACGGCGGCGAAGAGCGCCGCGAAGAAATCATCCGGTTCCGCCAAGAAGAGCGCGCCGGCCAAGAAAGCGGCGGCGAAGAAAGCGGACGCGCCGGACCTGCGGCGCTACGCGGACGCGCCGGTGAACAAGGCGATGTCGAAGTCGGACAAGATCAGGGCTTTTGTCGACATGGTCCGGATCCGGAAGTTCGAGCAGGCGGCTCTGCAGTCCTACCAAAAGGGCAAGATGGGCGGCTTTTTGCATCTCTACATCGGGCAGGAGGCGACGGCGGTGGGCACTTGCGCGTTGCTTGGCGACCATGACCACATCATCACGGCCTACCGTGACCACGGGCACGCCCTCGCCGTTGGTATGACGATGAACGAGTGTATGGCGGAACTCTACGGAAAATACACCGGCTGCTCCAAAGGCAAGGGCGGGTCGATGCACTTTTTCGCGCCGGAGAAGCGCTACTGGGGCGGCCACGGGATCGTCGGCGGGCAGACTCCGCTTGGTCTCGGCATCGCCTACGCGCTCAAATACAAAGGCCTGAAGGGCTCCTGTCTCTGCTTCCTCGGCGACGGCGCCGTTAACCAAGGGCCCTTCCACGAGTCGCTCAACCTCGCGGGACTCTGGGATCTGCCGATCATCTACGTGATCGAAAATAACCGCTACTCGATGGGCACGAGCCAGGACCGCTCCAGCGTGTATCCTGAAGGCGGTCTTGCGCAGCGTGCCGAGGCCTACCGCATCGATTGGACCACAGCCCACGGCGAAAACCTCTACGATGTCCGCGCCAAAACAAGCGAAGCCATCGAACGCGCGCACGAAAAGTCGCGCCCGACTGTGCTCGAAATCGCCACCTACCGCTACTACGGCCACTCCATCGCTGACGCCAATCACCAGAAATACCGCACAAAAGAGGAAATCCTCGAATACCAGCGCAACCGTGACCCGATCATGGTCTGGCAGCGCATCCTCGAGGAAGAAGGCGTGCTCACGGCGGACGAGGCCAAGGAAATCGAAAACAAGGCCCGCGACGAGGCCAAGGATTCCATTCGCTTCGCCGACGAGTCGCCTTTCCCGCCGGAGTCGGAAATCCTCACCGATGTCTACCATTCCGTAGACAACCCCGGCTCTCACACCAACCAAGGGAAGATATTCTTCAACGACCGCCTGCCCTGGGAGTGAGGCGCGCCGACCTCTAAAAGCACACTTTTTTATTGTATCCAAAATGGCATTGATCACTTACCGCCAAGCGCTCAAAGACGCCTTCTCCGAGGAGATCGAGCGCGACGAAAACGTATTCATCATGGGCGAGGAAGTCGCCCAGTACAACGGAGCCTACAAAGTCACGGAGGGCCTCTGGGATAAATACGGGGACAAACGCCTTGTCGACGCCCCCATTTCCGAGGCGGGCTTCATCGGCCTTGGTATCGGCGCGGCCATGATGGGACTGCGGCCGGTCATCGAGATGATGTTCTTCAGCTTTGTCTACGTGGCGTGGGACCAGGCCGTGAATAACGCCTCCTCCCTCCGCTACATGTCCGGCGGACTCATGAATGTGCCGCTTGTCATCCGCGGTCCGGCCAACGGCGGCACCAATGTAGGCGCAACTCACTCGCATACACCGGAAAACCTTGTCGCCAACTTCCCCGGCCTCAAATGCGTCGTCCCGGCGACCGCCGCCGACGCCAAGGGGCTCATGAAGAGTTCCATCCGCGACAACGATCCCGTCTTCTTCATGGAAAGCACGCTGCTCTACGGTGAGGAGAGCGAGGTCCCCGAGGACCCCGACTTTCTCATTCCGCTCGGCAAGGCCGACGTGAAGCGCGAGGGCACGGATCTCTCCATCATCGCCCATGGGCGCAGCGTTCTCATGGCCCTTGCCGCCGCCAAGGAGCTCAAGAAAAAGCACAACATCGACGCCGAGGTGGTCGACCTGCGGAGCATCCGTCCGCTCGACGAGGAAACGATTATCAAATCGGTGAAGAAGACCAATCGCGCGCTGCTCGTAGAGGAGAACAAGCCGTACTGCGGCATCGGTTCGCAGGTTTCGCATCTCATCCAGCGGCGCGCCTTCGATTACCTCGACGCTCCCGTCCACCGGCTCAGCGCTGTCGATGCCCCCGCCATCTATAGCCCGCCCCTCGAAAAGGTGCAGTTGCCTGAGGCAAAGGTTATCGTGCGTGAGGCCCTCGACATGTTCAATATCAAAGCATGATACTCGATTTCTGAATTCGAATCACTGTACCTGTTCCCGCAAACATATATCCATCCCATTCCATGGCCGAAATAATTGAAATGCCCAAGCTGAGCGACACCATGACCACGGGCACGCTCGTCAACTGGCTCGTCAAGGAGGGCGACGAAGTCTCCTCCGGCACGATGATCGCTGAGGTTGAGACCGACAAAGCCACCATGGAAGTGGAGAACTTCGAAGACGGCGTGGTCCTCAAACTCTACGCCAAGGAGGGTGATTCTGTCGCTATCGGCGAGCCGATCTGCGCGGTGGGCGAAAAGGGCGAAAAGGCCCCGGATGTCGCCAAGAAGAAAGAGGAGGCAAAGAAGGCCGCCGCCGATGAGGAGGAATCTTCCGACGACGACGCGGAAGGCGAGGAAGAGGAAGACAGCGGGAAAGAAGAAAAGGAGGATGCTTCCGGCAAGGAAGACTCCGAAGACTCCGAAGAATCCGAAGAGAGGAAGGAGAGTAAGGCCAAGAAAGACTCCGCCGACAAAGAGAAGGAGGAAGCGGCATCCGGAGATGACGACGGCGAAGAGGCAGCCGCGGAGAAAGAGCCGGCGGGTAAAGAAGGCGAAAGGGTCCGTTCCTCGCCCCTCGCGCGGCGCATGGCGAAAGAAAAGGGTATCGACATCGCGCTCGTGAAGGGCTCCGGCCCCGGCGGGCGCATAGTCAAAGCCGATGTCGAAAAGGCAGCCAAGGAGGGAACTGCCGCAAAGGGCTCCGCTCCGGCGAAGAAAGAAGCCGCACCTGCCGCCAAGCCGGTGGAGTCGCTCGAGGCCAAGGAACTCCCCGTCACCAACATGCGCGCCGCCATCGCCCGCGCGCTCGTCTCGTCCAAGACGGAGGCACCGCATTTTTACCTCCAGACCGAAGTCGACGGCGCGCCGCTCGCAGCCCTGCGCAAGTCGCTCAACGACGGTCTTGCCGAGTTGCCGCCCGAGCAGGGCGGAATCAAGTTCACCGTCAACGACCTCATTCTCAAGGCTTCCGCCGAGGCCGTGCGCCGCGTCCCCGCCATCAACCGCTCGTGGAAGGGCGACAAGATCGTGCAGCATGCCGACGTGCATCTAGCCTTCGGCGTGGCGGTCGACGACGGGTTGGTTACCCCGGTTATTCGGGAAGCTCAGTCCAAAGGTCTCCGCCGCATCAGCGCCGAGGCCAAGGAACTCATTGGCAAGGCGCGCAACCGCA
>SKLD01000255.1 GCA_007123395.1 Opitutales bacterium | reverse complement strand
CTTGGCAGTCGAAGCGGATTTTTGGCTAGCCTCCGGGATGCTTTACTGGGATGACTAAAGATGGATGGGAAAACGTAAACCGATCAATCTCTTCGCCTCCGATCTCGATTACACGCTTGTCGGGCATCCGAGCGGCGCGCGGGCCTTTGCCACGACGTGGAAAACGCTTCCGGAAGGCGACCGCCCCTACTTGGTCTATAACACAGGCCGCCTCGTCGAGGATACGCGCCGCCTGATTAAGGAAACGGGTCTGCCGAAGCCGGACTTCCTCATCTGCGGGGTGGGGACTTCCATCGTCGATATGGAGCGCGATACCGTGCTCAAGGCGTTTTCGGATGTTTTGGAGGAAGGGTGGAATCTTGCCAAAGTTGAGAAGGTCGTCCGCTCGGTGATCCCGGAGGCCAAGAAGCAGCCCAGTTATTACCAGACGCCTTACAAGTCGAGTTGGTATGCGGAGCGGATGGGAGCGACGGCACTGCGGGAGTTCGAGAAAGCGTTGGACAAAGCCGGTCTCGATGTCTCCGTGGTCTACTCCAGCAGCCGGGATCTCGATGTCCTGCCCAAGCTCGCCGACAAGGGGAATGCGCTTCGCTGGCTGCTCAAACGCCTCCGCGTCCCGTCTGACCAAGTTCTTGTTGCCGGCGACTCGGGTAACGACAGCGCGATGTTTCAGGTGAAGGGCGTCCGCGGTCTTATCGTCGACAACGCTCAGCCGGAACTGATCGAAGCAACCGTCGGCCTACCCGTTTTCCACGCCACAAAGGTGTGCGCGGAGGGTGTCCTCGAGGGCCTTGTGCACTACGGTGTTATTGCGGAAGTCGTCGAACCCTCGGAGCGGATGGAATCCTACGATCCCGAGATCCAGCATCTCTTTGACGAGCAGGAGACACCGCAGGGGCTTTCGCCCAACCAGCGTGACTTTTTGAAGACCGCCTACGAAAAGGCCGTCGACGGTCTGCGCCGCAACATCACACCTGTCGGCTTTTCCGCGTGTTCCATACCCGACAACGAGATCCGCGGCACGGATGCCAACTACCACAGCGTTTGGGCGCGCGACGGCTCCATCGCCCTCATCGGTTCGCTCTGCCTCGATGACGAGGACTTCCGTGCCTGTCAGCTCGCCACCCTGCGCACGCTCCTCGACCACACCTCCCTCACGGGGCAGATTCCTGCGAACGTCCATATTGAAAGTATGGAACCGGACTACTCCGGTGTGGGCGGCATCTGCTCTATCGACAGCGGCATCTGGGTGATCATCGCCGCCTATGAATACGTGCGGAAAACAAGCGATTTCGGTTTCCTGCGTGAATATTTTTCCACCCTCCAGCGCGCCATGGATTGGCTCAGCGCGCACGATAGCAACAACGACGCCCTCCTTGAAATTCCCGAGGCGGGCGATTGGACGGACCTCTTCGGGCGCTCCTACAACGTGCTTTACGACGAGGTGCTTTGGTATCGTGCGAATGTCTGTTTCGGCCGCTTGCTTGAGTTTCGCGGGGAAGCGAAGCGGGCGGGCGACTACCTGCGGTGGTCGCGTTCCATCAAAAATGCCATCCTTCGCAAGTTCTGGCCGACAACGACGCATAACGGCGATGAGGCGGCCTTTACTTTCGCCGACCAGCAGACCCGGCTCGGCGACACCAATTACCTCCTCGCGCAGATCACGCCTTTTAACTTCGACTGGCGGCTCGACGCCTACGGCAATATTCTCGCTTACTTATTCAATGTCCTCGACACGGAGCGGGCGAAAATCGCTTTCCGCTTCATGTGGGGTGTGGGTGTCAACGAGCCGCATCCCGTCGCCAACCTCTACCCGCCCGTGCAGGCGGGCGATCCCGAGTGGCAAACCTACTACACAGTCAATCTTTTGAATTTGCCGAACCATTACCATAATGGCGGCATCTGGCCCTTCATTGGCGCCCAATGGGTGAGGTTCATTAACCACCTCGGCCTTCGCGACATCGCCGCGCAGGAGCTTGTCCGCGTGGCCGAGCTCAACCAGAAGGGCATTTCCGTCGAGTGGGAGTTCAACGAATGGGCCCACGGGAAGACCGGTCGGCCGATGGGCAAAGCCTTCCAGGCGTGGTCGTGTTCCGAGTTTATCCGTGCCTGCCATGAATTACGCGTCAATCCCTGAAATCCTAAGATTATCATGAGCCAAAAATCCATCATCTGCTTCGGCGAAGTTCTGTGGGATTGTCTTCCGCGAGGACTATTCCTTGGCGGAGCGCCCTTTAACGTAGCCTATCATTTGCACCGTCTCGGGCGTCTTCCGCTAATGGTTTCCTCGGTCGGCGCGGACTTCCTTGGCGAAGAAACACTTGAACGCATGGACCGCACCGGACTCGACACCGGGTACGTGAAGGTGCGCGACGACTTGCGCACCGGCGCCGTGAAAGTGCGCGTCAACGAAGCGGGCAACGCTACCTATGATATCTTGCACCCGGCGGCGTGGGACCGGGTGGAACTCGACGACGACGATCTCCGCGAACTGCGTTACGCAGGCGGAATCGTTTATGGTTCGCTCGCGATGCGCGACACGCCTAACCGCAGGACGCTGTCGCGCCTCCTCGATGGCTTCGGAGGTTTGAAGGTCTGCGATGTGAATTTGCGCCCGAGCTTCGACGACCGCGAATACGGGCTCGAACTCATGAGCCGCGCTGATGTCGTGAAACTCAACGACGAGGAGTTGGAGGAACTCACCGGTGAAAGCATTTCCATTCAGAACCCGGAGCGAGGGCTCGAGGCCCTGCGTGGTCTTACCGGCAACGAACGTGTGTGCGTGACTTTCGGAGCGGACGGTGCGCTCTTCGCTGACGACGGTGTAATTGTGCGGGCGGCCGCGCCAAAGGTCGAGGTTCGCGACACCGTTGGAGCGGGCGACGCGTTCACTGCCGCCTTTGTCGACCGTCTAATGTCGGGCTTGGCTGCCGAAGAGGATCCGGATCTGCTCGAATGGCCTTGCGCCCTCGGTGCCTTTGTCGCGGGACAGGACGGCGCGCAACCAAGCTACGACCCCGCCGATTTGCGGGGGCAGTGAGGCAGCGTTTCGCCCGGCCGCTAAAGTTGGGCGGGCCGACGCGGTATGTCCGGACTTTTGCTCCGGCGTGTATTCGCCGAATGCTGAATCGGCGCATATCTGCTGATACATTCTTAACATGAAATTTTTCCCCATACGGTTGGCGGCCTATCCGGTGCGCACGCAGTTCTTTCTCGCCTACGGGCTGATCGGCTGTCTCTTGCCGTACCTTGCCATTTACTTGAACCGCGATATCGGTTTGCGTGAGTCGACGATCGGTTGGCTTATGTCGCTTGCGAGCTTAGCCGTTGTTTTGTCGCCTGTAGTGCTGACGGCGCTGGCGGACACGCGGGTGAGCGGACGGGTTCTTCTCGGGTGGCTTTTTCTCGGTTGCTCGGGTTGCATGATCGCATTGGCATGGTTCGGCACACCTTGGGCGGCGTTCGTCTTTTTCGGTATTCATGTGTTTCTCTTCGTATCCGTGCTTCCGCTACAGGACGGGCTCAACTTTTCCATCCAGCGAAAGCGCGAGCGCGAGGGTTTGCCGACGACGCCCTACCACCAGATTCGTGTCTGGGGCACGGTCGGATTCATCTTGCCGAGCCTTATTTTGCCGCTGCTCTTTTCTCTGGGTGTCGGCCTCACCGCCATGCTCTACCTTGCCGCCGCCTATGGGATCGTCGGCTTCCTCAACACACGGCGGTTGCCGGTCGTGGCACCGGGCCGGGACGAGAGGGCGAAGGACACGGCGAAGCCGCGCCTGCCCACGGCGGAGGCCGCGCAGGTATTACTGCGTCCTCGTGTCTTCGCGTTCTGCGCGGCGCTCTTTATCGCCAACATGGCATCCGCCGCGTATTTCGGATTTTATCCGCTCTACCTCACCCGTGTCATCGGGCTGAGTGACAGCGCGGCGGGATTGGTCTTCAACATCGGCGTCGTCTTGGAGATCGTGTTTATCCTCGCCTACGGAAAGGCGGTGGACCGCTTCGGCATACGCGGTGTCATGATCGCGGCGACGGCGGCCATGACCGCGCGGATGCTCCTCCTCGCCGCTTTTCCGGTGGCGGGCGTGGCCGTGGCAAGCCAGGCACTGCACGGGTTCGTCGTCATCGCCCTGCAGATCGGCCCCATCACCTACCTGAACAGCCTCGCGGGCGACCGCTTCCGTAACTCCATGCAAGGGCTCTACATGATGATCATCGCCGGCACCTCACGCGTCATCGGCAATATTTGGGCCGGACAGCTCGCAGGCATCGACTTGCTTCTCGTCTATTTTATAGCCGGCTTGTTTTGCGTTCTCGCCACCGTGGTGCTCGCCGTTTCGTTTCGACCGGACCGCCCCAAGGTCTGACGGATTGGGCCACGGACGGGAGTAGCCGAACGCGTGAGCGTTTGGAGGGATGTCGGGAGTAGCCGAACGCGTGAGCGTTTGGAGGGGATCGGCGGATTCGGGAAAGTTCTCTAATCTCATTCCAAAGCCTGACGGCTTCGGCTACCGTTAGAAGTTTGGAGGGGATCGGCAGATTTGGTGAAGTTTACCAACCCCCGTTCCAAAGCCTCACGGCTTCGGCTACGGTCAGGAGTAAGCGTTTGGTTCCGAACAGAACAGATCTTGAATTCCGGCGACCGGGGTGCAGCATTGTGGCTCCATGAGGCTGAGCGATCTGTCGGATGTGCTTTGGGCCCTGCTGGAGGCGGAGGTGCGCTTTCTTGTCGCGGGCGGGCTGGCCGTTGTCGCGCACGGTCACAGCCGGGTCACCCACGATCTCGATGTTGTCATCGCGCTCGACGAAGAGAACCTGCGGCGGGCCCTGGAGGTTCTGAAACGACTGGGTTTCCTCCCGCGCCTGCCGGTGGCCGCTGAAGATTTCTGCGACGCGGCGATCCGCCGCAAGTGGATCGAAGAGAAGCATCTTCAGGTCTTCTCCATGGTCAGCGAGGAAAAGGGCGGGTTGGTCGTCGACATTTTTGCGGACAGCCCTTTCGACTTTGAGGAAGAGCGGGCGCGGGCGCACATCGTCTCCCTGCCGGGTTTGCCGGAGGGGGTGCCGTTTGTCTCCAAGCAGACCCTGCTTGCGATGAAGCGCCGCGCGGGCCGGGCGATTGACAAGGATGACATCGCGCGGCTGACTGTCGGGCCATGAGTGAGGCGCGCAAGACGGACGACGCATGGGCGGCGGGCACGTTCGAGGGATGTGTTGCGGCGCAGGCGTCGGAGGCGGCGCGGTTCGACGCAGCCGAGCGCATCCGCTGGGCCTGCGAGATGTCGGAGATGATCCGCCTGCGCGACCTACGGGCGGGGCGGGTGCCCCCGGCCCTGCGCGGCGACCGCTACCGGTGAGGGCGGGTCAACTGTAGAGTTTGCCGCCTTTTTCGACGAACTCGCGCGCTTTCTCGCGCATGCCTTCTTCGAGCGCCTCGCCGCTGTCCATGCCGCGTTCCTCGGCGTATTTGCGGACGTCCTCGGTGATCTTCATGGAGCAGAAGTTCGGTCCGCACATGGAGCAGAAGTGCGCCGTCTTCGCGCCTTCTTGCGGGAGGGTTTCGTCGTGGAAGGCGCGCGCCTTCTCCGGGTCGAGGGAGAGGTTGAACTGGTCTTCCCAGCGGAACTCGAAGCGTGCCTTGGAGAGCGCGTTGTCGCGGTATTGCGCGCCGGGGTGGCCCTTGGCGAGGTCGGCGGCGTGGGCCGCGATCTTGTAGGTGACGACGCCTTCGCGGACGTCGTCGCGGTTGGGCAGGCCGAGGTGCTCCTTCGGCGTGACGTAGCAGAGCATGGCCGTGCCGTACCAGCCGATCATGGCGGCGCCGATGCCGCTGGTGATGTGGTCGTAGCCGGGCGCGATGTCGGTCGTGAGCGGCCCGAGGGTGTAGAAGGGCGCCTCGCCGCACCACTCGAGCTGTTTGTCCATGTTCTCCTTGATCATGTGCATGGGGACGTGGCCGGGGCCCTCGTTCATCACCTGCACGCCTTTGTCCCAGGCGCGGCGGGTGAGTTCGCCCTGCACCTTGAGTTCGCTGAACTGGGCCTCGTCGTTGGCGTCGGCCACGGAGCCCGGCCGCAGGCCGTCACCGATGGAAAAGGACACGTCATAGGCGGCCATGATGTCGCAGATGTCGTCCCAGTGGGTGTAGAGGAAATTCTCCTTGTGGTG
>SKLD01000562.1 GCA_007123395.1 Opitutales bacterium | reverse complement strand
TCCCCGCGTCATGCTCCACGCCCGCCGCCTCGCCTTTGCCCACCCCATATCCGGCGCCCCCATGGCATTCCACGCCCCGCTACCCCCCGACCTAACAGCCGCCTGCGCCGCCCTGCGCTGATTTTTTTCAGCTTTTAGTAGCTCAGAGAAATTTATTTTGATTTTTATATGAGAGAAAGAAAATTAAAACCAATAAAATCAGCAGCCTTTCATTCAATGAATAGACGTACTACACCGGCAAACATGGCTGGCGGGCTCCTTTGCCCTATGCCATATCGTTGAAGAGGAGCTGCTCGCCGGGGATGGGGAAGTATAGGTAGAAGTTGGTGCCCTTGCCGACCTTGCTGTCGACGGTGACGAATCCGCCGCATTTGCGGACGCCCGCCTTGACGCTGGCGAGGCCGAGGCCGCTGCCTTTGCCGGGCGGCTTCGTGGTGAAAAAGGGATCGAAGATGCGGTTGCGGAGATGTTCCGGAATGCCGCAGCCAGTGTCGGCGATGGTAAGAATGATGAAAGAACCGGGTTCCGCGCAATCGCCGGGAATCTCTTCGCGCGGGACGGAGCGTTTTTCGAGGCGCAGGGTGATAGTCCCTTCGCCCTCAATAGCGTCGCGTGCATTGAGCAGGAGGTTAATGAGACCACGTTCGACGACGACGGGATCGGCGTGGATGACACCGGCGTCTTCGGCGAAATCGTGGATAAGTTTGATACGCCCGCCAATGACCCGTTTCAGAAGCGTCTCAATGTCCTCGATGAGTTCGGGCAGGGAGAGAACACGCAGGCCGCTGGCGTCTTCCTTGCTGAGCTGACTAAAGGTCTTGAGCAGGCGGGTCCCTTTTTCGACAGAGGCCTGGATCTGGCGGGCGTAACGGTGAGTAGGGGCGTTGTGGGGCAGTTGATCGACGAGGAGATCGGCGTAGGCGGAGACGACACCGAGGAGGTTGTTGAAGTCGTGGGCGAGGCCGCCGATGATCTGATTCATGGCCTCGCTGCCAGCGGGTATAATGCTGTCGTCGTCGCTGGCATCGAGTGCGTCGATGGCGAGGTGAAAGAGGTAGCTGACAACGACGCCCCCGGAGTCGACGAGCGGGCGCGGGTAGACGCGCAGACGTACCGCGGCAGTATCCTCGCCGGCTTCGAGGAGGGCGAGGGCGTGGGTGTTGGAGTTGCCATTTTCGGCAAAGGCCTCGGCCCAGTTCCGGATGCGCCCGGCACCGACGACGTCGCGCAGCGGCAGGCGCTCGGCAGCTTCGCGGCCTACAGGATTCTCGGTGGAGTGGCTTTTCCAGAGGTGAAGAGCGGCCTTGTTAGCGTGAAGAATGGTCCCTGCGGTATCGGTGATAACAACGGGGTGGGGCGAGTTCTCGAAGAGCTGCTCGTTTTCGGAGCGGAGGCGGGCGTTCTCCCGGTTTGCGAGCTGGAGGCGCAGGCCCTCTTCAACGCAAGCGAGCAGTTCCTCCGGTCGCACCGGGGGCTCAAATCGCCTCATTGGCCGCAGCCCGCGAGAAGGCCCGGCTTGCTCTTGGACGGCATTCGAGGCGACGAGGATCACCGGAGCGGCAGTAAGCTTCTGTACTTTTCCGAGGGAGGCGAGACGGGTGGCGTCGACATGCCCATTAAAATGGGCGACGACAATATCCGGACGCGACTGGCGCGCTCGCTTGAGCGCCTCGCGCGACTCGCGGAGTGGCCCCGTCACTTCCGCTTTCAGCTTGCGCAGAACGGGAAGCAAGGAATCCCCGGCTTCCAAGTCCTCAAGGAATAGTATTTCCGGTATAGTAACCATGCGGACGTCCCGCGCGAACGGCCTTAGCAGTTCGGTCGGGCAAACGTAAGGCAGTCGGCGTTTCTCCGTCGAATATTCAATCGTTTAGTGTGAGCGCTCTTATTCTTGTTGGTAGCACAAATCTCGGGTATAGCCAGCCTTTTGACGTGGGTTCTTTTGTCCAGTAAAATCAGGTGGCTTCTATTCCGGCCGATGTTGAGAGTCTGTATTGGACGAGGACGGACAGGGCGGCGACAGCGGCTGTTTCAACGCGCAGCACGGTTTCGGCGAGCGTGACCGGGACACACCCCGCGGCAAATGCGTTTTCGTATTCCGCAGGGGTGAAATCGCCTTCCGGGCCGATGAAAACGGTGGCTTCGGTCGGGTTCTCGCGGGCAAGGACGGTGCCGAGCGGTTCCGCCCGCGGATGCAGCGCGGCAATGATACGCAAGCCAGGTGCGGAGCGGGCGCGGGCCAGCGCGTCGACGAAGGGGACGGGCACGACAATATGCGGGAGCCATGAGTTGCCGCACTGCTTGAGCGATTCGACGGCAATGGAGCGCCACTTGTCGACTTTGGCGATGGCCCGCGCCCCGAAGAGCCCGACGTCGCAATTCTCCGTCGCGACGGGGATGACGGAGGCCACCCCGAGTTCGGCTGTCTTCTGCACGGCGAGTTCAAAGGCCTTGGCCTTGGCCAGCGCGAGACAAAGGTGGATACGGGGGGCTACCGCCGGTTCGGCGCGCACGGAGTCGGTGCGGAGCGTGGCGGCGTGACCGGCGGCGGCGACAAGGGTGGCGACGGCACGGTGCCCCCGCCCGTTGAGAACTTCAACCGTATCACCGGGGCGGGCCCGCCGCACGCGGACAAGGTGGCGTGCTTCATCGCGCCCGAGGGTCCACGTTTCGCCCGCAGGCGCCACGGCCCCGTCGTGAAATACACGAAGGATCGACATGGAGGCGAGTTTGGGCGGGATGCCCGAATCCGGACAACAAAAATGCCGCCGGGGCGCGGCGGCATTCAAGTGCTTAACCAAACTACAAACTAACTAAACGACTGCGAACATGGTATGTTCCCTTTCTCAGACACGACAACACAGGCCTTGTTCAATTTTTCGCGCGCCTCCGCGAAAAAAAGACGCGAGGTCAGAGGACTTCCACGACCACCGCAGTGCTGTTGTCCTTGCCCGAGACATGCACGGCGTCGTCGACAATGCGCTGCGCCGGGGGTAACTCCGCCTCCCGTTTGCTCGGCTGCCTGAGCAAAACCTCAAGACCGGCCGCGCCGCTTGCCTCGAGAACGCCGTCGGTGCAGAGGAGGATGCAGTCTCCGCTTTCGTATTTTACCGTGCCGAGTTGGGGTTCGACGTGATTGAAGCGCGCGCCGAGGGCTTTATTGAGGACGTGGCGCTTGGGGTGGAAGCGCGCCTCGGTCTTCGTGATGCGACCGGTTTCCAGCAGCCACTCCACGTGTGTGTGGTCCTTCGTGATCTGCCGGATGCCACCGCCGCGCGGAAGGTAGTAGACGCGGCTGTCGCCGATATGGGCGAAGACCATCTGCTCCGGAGAGAACCAACAGAGGCTAAGGGTCGCACCCATGCCGCGGCATTCCTCGTAGTGAAAGCCCATGCTCTCCATGGCTTTGTGGGTGCGGGAAAAGATCTCCTCAAGGAGTTCGTGGGGTCCTTGGGAAAGACCCATGGCAGAGAGACGGAAGGTACGGGGGAGTAGCTCTGTGATCTTGTCGACGGCGATCCGGCTTGCGAACTCGCCGGCGTTGGCCCCGCCCATGCCGTCGCTCACGGCAAAGACGAAGTCGCCCTGATCGAGCGAGGCATCGCCTGTTTTGCCGAGGTAGCGCGTCGACTGGCGGTCGAAGGTCAGGGCAAGAAAGGCGTCTTCGTTGTTCTTGCGCACGCGGCCAACATGAGTGCAACCGGACCAGCGGAGGGACGGCAGCGGCGGGGCGGGGGCGTCGGCTTCATTTGAGTTCATAGCGGTCTTTGAAGCCCGGGTGGTCGAGGGTGAGGGTCTCGCCGGTCTCGAGGATGGTGGCGAATTCGAAGTCAATGATGCAGAAGCGGCCCATCTGAGCGCTGTAGGTCACATTGCGTGCAAAGGCGTCTTCGTGCCGCACGCCGTAGCTCTCCAGTTCATCGAAAAGTTGCTTGAGTTTTTCGCCACTGATGCGCTTGACGATCTGCCCGCAGTTCGTCGTCACGATCTTCAGCTTTTCTTCGTCAACTTCGAGGAGTTTGGGCACGAAATCGCAGCCCTTCTCTTCAAGGTAACGCAGAACGCGCAACTCGTTTTCGAAGCGTTCTTTCGCCATCGCGCCATTATAGGTCTTGTGTACCCGCCCGTCATAGCCGATGTGGACGGTCGCCTGATGCGTGTCTTTCACTTCCTGCATGTTCGATTACCGTGGGGGCTTATCGGGCGTATGGCTATCCCGGCGTTGAAAAAGAAACAAAATCCGGGCATTCCGAGAATTGGCCCATTAGTTGCTTGCTGAAGAATTTGGATATGACAGGGTCTTCCTCCCGCGGAGGAGGGCCTCCCATTGTCAAACCTCAACCAACAACCAAATAGATTAAAGAAAAATAATATGGCAAAGTACAAGCTTGAGTACATCTGGCTCGACGGCTACACGCCTGTGCCGAACCTCCGGGGCAAGACCCGGATCGCAACCGAAGCGCCGAAGTCGCTCGAAGACTGCCCCATGTGGGGCTTCGACGGCAGCTCCACCAAGCAAGCAGAGGGCAAAAGCTCCGACTGTATGCTTAAGCCTGTTGGGCTGTATCCCGATGGCGCTCGCGAAAACGGCTTCCTCGTCATGTGCGAGGTAATGATGCCGGACGGCGAAACACCGCACCCGAGCAACCATCGCGCGACGATCGAAGACGATCCGGACACATGGTTCGGCCTCGAGCAGGAATATTTCCTCTTCAGGAACCGCCGTCCGCTGGGATGGCCGGCTGATTTCGGTTTCCCGAGCCCGCAGGGTGAATACTACACCGGCGTCGGCTACGCCAATGTGGGTAACGTCGCGCGGGAGATCGTCGAAGAGCACCTCAACCTCTGCCTCCACGCCGGTATCAACCATGAAGGCATCAACGCCGAGGTGGCCAAGGGCCAGTGGGAGTTCCAGATCTTCGCAAAGGGCTCCCGCGCCTGTGCCGACGACATGTGGATGGCCCGCTACCTCCTCTTGCGTCTCTGCGAGAAGTACGAAGTCGACGTTGAGTGGCACTGCAAACCCTTCCTCGGCGACTGGAACGGTTCCGGAATGCACTGTAATTTCTCGACGAAGTATATGCGCGAAGTCGGCGGTGAGGAATTCTTCCGCAAGCTGATGGACGCCTTCGAGAAATTAAAGGACGAGCACATCGCGGCCTACGGTCCCGACAACGAACTGCGCCTCACCGGTTTCCACGAGACCCAGTCGATCGACAAGTTCTCGTGGGGTGTGGGCGACCGCGGCGCCTCCATCCGCGTGCCGCACAGCTTTATCAAAAACGGTTACAAAGGCTATCTGGAAGACCGCCGGCCGAACTCCCAGGGCGACCCCTACCAAATCTGTTCGCGGATCCTGCGCACAGTGAAAACCGTGTCCCCGGAGTAACCGGGTCCTGCCCACGCTTGTCTTGTCGCTTCACTCACACCGCCTCCCGGCTTTCCGGGAGGCGTTTTTTTTCCTCGCCGCCACCCGCGTGCCCTAATGCAGCATCCGCACCATGTCTCCCGCCTGCTTCTTCGTATCGAGAATGCAAAGACCGCCTTGTCCTTTGTATGTCTTGCCGACGGCGCGGACACTCAGCGGCAGCAGGTACATGTCCGTCCCGTCGGCGGACACCTTACCCGGAAAGTGCAGGTGCCCGGAGAAGACGGCTTCCACCCGGCCCCGCACCGCTTCCTCGAAGAGCCGCGGCGCACCGCTCTGCACGTATTTGCGCAGGTCGCGCTGTGGCTCGACGGAGAGGATGTAATCAGCCATTTCCGGAACATTCAGCGGCACGTGCGTGATGAGAATGTTCCGCGCCGATCCCTCCGTCTCCTTGCGCAGCCACGCGGCGGTGCCTTCCGGCACCGAGCTGTCGGGGCTATCCACGAGTAGCAGCCGCACACCGTCAGCCTCCACGGACCGGTTGCCCAAGGCCACACCACGCGCCTCCCATCGTTTGCGGATCTCCTCTGGCCCCACCAAAGCCGTGCGCGGCTCACCGTCTTCGCCCCCGGGCGCGAAGTCGTGGTTTCCCGGCGTGAGGAGCCACGGGGGTTTCAAGGCGTCCAACCGTTCCAGCGCAAAGTCGCGGCTTTCGTCGCTGTACCAGTCGACGATGTCGCCGACGGACACGACGAGGTCGGGCGATTCATGGCGGACGATGGATTCGACCCGTGCAAACGAGGGCCATGCTTCGGCAAAATGCCGCCGCCGCTGCCGTCGCTTGCGGGCGGAAACGTCCGGTGCAATAAAGTGCAGGTCCCCGACAAGGGCAATCTTCATAACACCACCGTTGTAATGCGTCCTCCGCTTGGCAAGACGGCTCCGGAGCGACACGTCCTCCTTGTCCGGTTTTGTTTCGCCACCGTCGGCAAAGACCTCAACGATCTGCGGCATGTCCCTCGAAAAACAGACTCGGCCTTCCCTCACTGCCTTTGAGCTGGACGTGGGCGAAGAACTCCGGCTCACCCTCGCGGATGGCACCACCCGTATCCTGCGCCTCGAATCCGCGCGCGCGCAGATCCTCTTTTTCCGTTGCCATGCGGCAGCGACCGTCCCAATCCTATTTCTCACCCCATGGCCACAACACGCATCACCTTCCTTGGCGCGGCGGGCACTGTCACGGGCTCGCGCACGCTCCTTGAAACACAGGGCAAGAAGCTGCTCGTCGACTGCGGCCTCTTCCAAGGGCGCAAGGAGGACCGGCTGAAAAACTGGGACCCGTTTCCGGTGCCCGTTGATGCGATCGACGGCATTTTCCTTACCCACGCGCACATTGACCACACCGGCTTTCTTCCCCGCCTGAAGCGGCAGGGCTACGAGGGGCCGGTTTGGTGCACCGCGCCGACTGCCGACCTCGCGCGTATTCTCCTGCCCGATACAGGGCACCTCCAGGAAGAAGAGGCGCGTTGGGCGAACAAGCGCGGATACAGCAAACACCGTCCCGCCCAGCCCCTTTTCGATCAGCGCGACGCCGAAGCCGTTCTTCCGCTCCTCAAGCCCGTTCCCTACGGCGCGCACGTCCGGCCCACACCGCATCTGCGGGCGAAATACCGCGACGTCGGGCACATCCTGGGCGCGGGTTTTCTCGACATTAAGGCCGATCGTGTGAAGGACACGCGCAAGATCTGTTTTTCCGGTGACCTCGGGCGCCCTCGCGATACGATCCTGCGTCCGCCCTCGCAACCATACAACGTCGACTACCTCATCCTCGAATCGACGTACGGCGAACGTCTGCACGAAGCACACGACTTGTGCGGAACCCTTGCCGCCGCCATCAACGCCGCCGTAAAACGGGGAGGAGTCATCGTCGTTCCCGCGTTCGCCGTAGGGCGTGCGCAGAGCCTGCTTTTTCTCATACGCGAGATGGAGGCTGAGGGCACAATCCCCGAACTCGACGTTTACCTTGACTCGCCCATGGCGCAAAGCGCGCTGCGCACACACCGCGCGCACACGGCGGACCTCAATCTCGAAGCGCGCAAGCTAACGCTCCGAGGGACCGATTTATTCAAGACAAAACACCTTCACCTGACCGAATCGAGAAACGAGTCCATTGCCATCAATAAAGTTAAGGAGCGCGCGATTATCATATCCGCCAGCGGCATGGCCACGGGCGGGCGCATTCTCCATCATCTCTCCGAACGCTTGCCGCACGCGGAAAACACCGTCCTGCTCATCGGCTACCAAGCGCAGGGCACGCGCGGGCGCGCCCTTCTTGAAGGCAAGGAGAGCCTCCGTATGTTCGGAGGCGACGTGCCTGTGCGCGCCCGCGTCGAGCGGATCGAAGGCTTCTCGGGACACGCCGACTACGAAGAGATAATGGCGTGGCTGCTCGGCTTTAACCGCGCACCCGAGCGGGTCTTCCTTGTCCACGGCGAACCGGCGGCCCGCGAAGCCCTCGCCGGGCACATCCGCAAACAGTTTGATTGGGATGTCACCATCCCGAACGAAGGCGACAGCTTTATTCTCGATTTTTGAGGTTATGGGCGGGATCTGATTGTCGCAGCACCTAAACCCGCTTTGTGAAGCGGTAGTGGGCGACGAACCACTCCCATCCGTCTTTGTAACGAAAAAGTTCGGAGCAGGCCATGTAGAAGATACGCCAGCGGCGGAGCCAGCGTCTTGCCTCGTCTTCTCCTCCGTAGGTTTCTTCAAAGAGCGGGAGAATGTCCGCCTCGGCGGCGTCTTGGCGCCGCAGCCACGCCTCAAGCGTCTTGCTGTAGTGCTTCCCGTTCACGCGCCAATGGCGCTCAACCGCGAGGTCATCTTGAAAGCGCAGCAGCAGGTCGTCGCTCGGCATGTTGCCTCCCGTAAAGAAGTGACGCGCCATCCAATCCCCGGAATCGCCGTCATCCTCGAAAGGATAGGCGTAGGTGCGGTGTACGAAAATATGCACGAACAGCTTGCCCGCGGGGTTCAGCCAAGAAGCAATGCGCTGCATGAGACGGCGGTAATTCTTCATGTGCTCGAACATCTCGATCGAGACGACGCGGTCGAAGGTGTCCGGCGGCACGAAGGTGTTCATGTCCGCCGTAATCACACGCACATTCTCCAGTCCGCGCTCTTCCGCCCGCTCCTCGATGAAGGCCCGCTGCGTGCGGGAATTGGAAACGGCCACGATCTCGCTTTGCGGAAATCGCTCCGCCGCCCACAGGGTGAAGCTTCCCCAGCCACACCCCAGCTCCAGCACCCGCATGCCGTCACGGATATCCGCCCGCTCCGCCGTGAGCGCAAGCATGGCCTCTTCCGAAGCATCGAGGTCCGGCACGCCTTCGCCCCACAAGGTGCAGCTGTATTTCAAGCGGCCGCCAAGGACCTTACGGAAATATGCGGCGGGCACCTCGTAGTGCTGCTCGTTTGCGGCGTCTGTCTCCACGGCGAGCGGGCTCGCATCCAGTTGCGCGACAAAGGCGTCAATGCTCTCGTCCTTACCCGCCGCGCGCTCCCCGGCAAGCCGACGCGCCAGCAGGCGCCGGATGCCCGCACGGATTAACGCGTCAGGCACTTTGCCTTCTTCCGCCCATTTGATTGAGTCCATCAACTCCTCATACCGGAAAACCGCGACAATGCCAACCGGCCGACGCGATTTGCCGCCCTTTCCCTCCGCTCCTGCGCCATACGGCTTCCCGCCTACCCGCGGAACCACCGGGCCTGTTTCCAAAGAAATTATCGACGAGATATTTTATTCGAAAAGACAGCTCTGAATTATATTAGTTGCCACAAATGGAAGGCGAAGGCGGCGGATGATGACTAGTAATTAAATCTGTAAAACATTATTTAAATAGCTCAGAGTTATTTTTATTGACGGGGCGGGGGTAGGCTGGGCGGGGTTGTTCAGGTGCGGGCGTCGTGGTCGCTGACGGAGAAGCTGGTGGCGAGGTCGGACTGGGCGCGGTGGTGGAGGCCTTCTTTGGCGCGGTTCATTTGGCGGCGGAGGGCGGCGACGTTGCGGGAGGGGATAGCGACGTGGCAGACAGGTTCCCCGGGCTTGACGCCGGGCATGGTAGTCATCCCGAGAATGATGCCCTCGCGCGGGGAGAGGATGACTTCGCGGTGTTCGCCGAGGAGGCTTTGGATAGAGGCGAGCGGCTGCCCGGCATCGACGAAATCTCCGGGGGCGACATGGAAACGCAGGATTCCGCCCTGAGCGGCGCGCACCCAAAGGGTTTTGCGGATGTCGGAGAGGAAGGGTGGCTTACTCACCGGGCCGGGAAGCATGCCGAAGTGGCGGAGGACGTTACGCAGGCCGCCCGCGCCGATTTCGAGGACGGAGGGCTCGATCTTGTAGGGCTCGCCCGCTTCGAGGATGATCGTGGGCACCCCGGCCGCACAGGCGGCGCGGCGCAGCGAGCCTTCCGGGCCCTTGCCGTCGACAACGAGTGCGCAGCCAAAGGAGTGGGCCAGTTCGCGCACGGCGGGGTCGCGCAAGTCGGCGCGCACATTGGGAAAGTTGGTGCGCTGGAAAGCGGCGGTATGCAGGTCGATGCCGAAGTCGCACTTGAGGATGATTTCGCGCATGAGAGTGTGCGCGACGCGGGCGGCGAGGCTACCCGCCGCGATGCCGGGGAAGGAGCGGTTGAGGTCGCGTCCGTCGGGCATGTAGCGGGCATTCCCCTCGAAGCCGAAGACGTTGACGACGGGCACGAGGACGAGGGTGCCACGGAGCAAATCACCGGGTCCGTCGGAAAGGAAGTCGTGAATAATCCCGGTGCCGTTGAGTTCGTCGCCATGCACGGCGGCGGTGACAAACCCGACCTTCCCGGCTTTCTTCGCGCGGGCCACCCGGATGGGCAGGATGACGTCCTCGCCTGTGTAGGTTTCGGAAATTTTGAGGCGGATGTCGGCAGTGTGCCCGCGCGGCACGGGCACGCCGCCGAAACGCAACCGGGTACGGTCTTTCACGGCGATTTTGGTTTCGGGGTTTTGCGGCGGCGGCGTCCGGCGCGTCTGGAGTGCAGCGTGGGGAGGAACTCGCGCAGCGAGAGCTTGGGGCCGTAACAGAGAAGAACATCGCCGGCCTGCAGGCGGTCGCTGCCCTGCGGCACCGGGTAGTGCTGGCCTTGGCGGTTGATGCTCATGACGACAATGCCGCGATCGCGCAGACCGGAATCGGCGAGACTCAAGCCGTTGAGGGGGGAGTCGGCGGCGAGGCTGAACTCGGCGACAAGGTAGCCGCGCGCGAAGCTGAGGCGCTCCCGCAGGTCAATGTCACTGAAGCGGGCGTGCTCGGCGATGTAGTCGACGATCTCACCGGCCACGTCGATGCCGGTGCTCTTTTCGATGCCCTCCAGCCCCGGAGAGGAGTTGACCTCCATGATGACCGGCCCCTCGCTGCCTTCAAGCATGTCAACCCCCGCTACGCGCAGACCGATGATTTGCGCGGCGCGAACGGCGGTGCGCACATAGTTGTCGGGTAGCTCCACTGGTTCGGTCGTGCCCCCGCGGTGTACGTTGCTGCGGAATTCGGAGCCCATGGCGCGGCGGCGCATGGCCGCCACCACGCGGTCACCGACGACTAGCGCGCGGATGTCGCGCCCCTTCGATTCTTTCACAAACTTCTGGATGAGCACGTTCTGCTGCGTCGACTGGAGGGTCTCGATGATGGTCTCGGCGACCTTTTCTGTATCCGCAAGGATAACGCCGACACCCTGCGTGCCTTCGAGCAGTTTGATGATGACAGGCGCTCCGCCGACGCGTGCAATAGCCGGGAGCACGTCCCGCTTGTCGCGCACAAACGCGCTTGCGGCAATGCCGATATCGTGACGGCTGAGCACCTGAAGCGAGCGCAGCTTGTCACGGGATGTGGAGATGCTTGTCGCCGAATTGGGAGTGAAAACACCGGTTTGCTCGAACTGGCGCACGATGGCTGCGCCGAAGAAGCTGATCGAGGCACCGATACGCGGGATGATCGCATCGATCTCGCCGAATCGCTTGCCGCGGTAAGTCAGCTGCGGGTTCGCATGTTCGACGAACAGCCCGAACCGCAGGGTGTCGAAAACGCGGCAGTTGTGCCCGCGCGCACGAGCCGCTTCGACGAGCCGCCGCGTGCTGTAGAGGCGAGGGTTGCGCGAGAGGACGGCGAGCTTCATGGGCTCGCGCGGCGCTGTTTTTGTTGTCGGACTCATGGATGCTTCCGGGCCCTTTTCTTTTTCTTTGCCGAGAGCGGTTTACCGAGGACGTAGCGCCGTCCGCTATCCACTAGAAACGACCCGCCCATGAACCGGCGCCCGAGGAGAACACGATGGATCATGCGCTTACGCGAGACGAGAGAAAATTCGGTCACCTTCTCGACCCCGCCGAGGAGCACGCGGGTACGCACACGCACGCGCCGCTGCAGGATGCCGTTGCTGGAGCGGACACGCACCTCACCCGCGATCTCCGCCTCCACCGTGCGGAAACGCGTCGCCGCGCCGCGGTCGAGAATGACGTCAAACCGGACGCGGTTGTCGTCAAGCATCTCAATGCGGGCGACATCAATGGCAGAGCCACGCGCGCCCGTGTCGAGCTTAGCCGTCATGGCGTCGATGCCCCAGTCGGGCAGAGCAATGTTTTCCTTCCAACCAATGGTCATGTGACCGGTCATGCGCGGAAACTAAAGGTACTGAAGGTTTTTCCTCTTCAATCTTCTTTTTCAAAGAGGATGCTCTCGCTTGCTTCGAGGTATTTCTCACGTGCCCGCACGAGCGCTTCGCTGCGGGCCAGTTGCTTCTCACGTTTGGCAAGAGCGGCGAGACCGTCGTTCAACTCACGTTCGCGTTTTTCGAGTTCGCGGGTGCGTGCGGCGAGTTCGGTCTTCTGCGCCTCGATTTCCTCCGCTGCTTCCTTGGAGACGGGGACAGGGCCGCTCTTCGCACCCTGCGCCTCCAAATGATCCCGCATGTGCTCCAACTCCGTTTCCAATTCTTGCAGCTCCTGGCCCTTCTCGAAGAGAGCGTTCTCGCTTTGCTCAAGAAAAGCTTCGCGTTCGGCGAGGAGTGCCTCGCGCTCGGCGAGGGCCTTGAGTTTGGCACTGTTATCGCCATGCGCGGCCGGATTCGGCTCGGGGCCCGGCGCGGGCGCCGCCTCCGCCTTCGGCGCGCCGCCGTCGAAGGAAGAAAATTCATCGATCGCGAGAAGCTTCCGCTCGATCTCGGCCTGGGCCTTCGCCACCTCGGCCTCGGCCTCCGCTATTGCCTTCTCGCGCGCCGCGAGTATCCGCTCGCGCTCGCCGGAACCGGTGCCGCCGTCCGAATCTTTGCCGCCGTCCGCGACCGCCTTCTTCGCTGCGGCGAGCGCCTCCTCCCGCTCCTTTAAGGTGGCTTCCTTTTCCTCCAACTGCACGCGAAGCGAATCGAGCGCCTCCGCGTCCGCCCCGCCAAGGCCGGCGTCGCGCCGCGCCCGCTCCTCGAAGGCGCGGGCCAGACTTTCTTTGAATTCACTGACAGAGAACGGCTTGATAAAGAAGTCGAAGGCCCCGAGCTTGAGTGCGGCGAGGATGTCTTCCTTGCGGTCGAACGCCGTCATCACGATCACCACCACGTCGTCGTCGAGTTTCTTGAGTTTCCGCAGAAATGTGATGCCATCAATGCGTTCCATACGCACATCGGTGAGCACGACATCAACGCTCTCACGCTTGAAAATCTCCAGTGCCTCCGTCGCCGAAGTGGCGTGAAGTGCCTCCACATCCATGGTCGCAAAGAGCGTGGCCATCATCTCGTGAACACCCTTTGCGTCGTCGACTACTAGAACTCTTGGCATTGTCCCTTCCATCCACGCAGCCTACCCGCGCACAAGCAATCCCGTATTAGGACGAATGGTCCGGACGCGGCCGCCCGGCGGTCGTCCAATCGTCAAAAGGCAGGGTATAGATTTCACATTCACCTCTGTATTAACTCCGTCGTGCGGAAAAACTTCAATCCGGTGGTGAAAAAAACCTTCGGCGCGCGGCGGTTTTAACACGCCGTTACAATCGGTTCCGGCAATTCCCGGATTTATGGACTTTTCCATGGGGTTGACCCACGTAAAACCAGCCGCAGAGTTCTGCCCATGAACGAGCGCCTGCGCAATTTTGCCAGCGATAACAACGCGGGTATCTGCCCCGAAGCATGGGAAGCCATCGAGGCGGCGCGTCATGATCACTCCCCCGCCTACGGTAACGACAGCCACACCGCCCGCGCCTGCGAGCGCTTCCGCGAAATTTTCGAGACTGATTGCGAGGTGTTTTTTGCCTTCAACGGCACCGCTGCCAACTCGCTCGCCCTTGCCAGCCTGTGCCACAGCTACCACAGCGTCATCTGCCACGAACTCGCCCACATCGAGACGGACGAATGCGGTGCCCCCGAATTTTACAGCGGCGGTTCAAAAATTCTTCTCGCCCCCGGCGAAGGCGGGCGCATCCCGCCCGACGCCGTCGAATCCATCGTCCACCGCCGCTCCGACCTGCACTTTCCAAAGCCCCGGGTCCTCAGCGTAACGCAGGCGACCGAAGTCGGCACCGTCTACCGGCCCGACGCCCTCCGCGAACTCGGTGCCATCACCCACGGGCTCGGCCTCAAGATGCACATGGACGGCGCGCGCTTCGCCAACGCCGTCGTCTCTCTCGGTTGTGCGCCCAAGGACATCACGTGGCGCGCGGGCGTCGACGTCCTCTGCTTCGGCGGCACGAAGAACGGTATGATGCTCGGTGAAGCCATCGTCTTCTTCGACAAGCGTCTCGCCGCCGAGTTTGAATACCGCTGCAAACAAGCCGGGCAGCTCGCCTCCAAAATGCGCTACCTCAGCGCGCCGTGGCTCGGCGTCCTCAAAGACGGTGCATGGCTGCGCCATGCCGCCGCCGCCAACGCCGCCGCCGCCCGTCTCGAAGAAGGCATCCGACGACTCGGCATCGGCACCGTCCTCTTTCCCCGCGAGGCCAACAGTGTTTTTGTGCGCTGGGACGACGCCATCATCACCGGCCTCTACGCCCGCGGCTGGACCTTCTACGACTTCATCGCCGCCGGTGGTTGCCGCCTCATGTGCAGCTGGGATACCCGCGGGGAAGACGTTGATGCCTTCCTCGGCGACCTCGCCGAAGTGGCTGCATCCGGCGAAGACCTTTCCGCCAGAATCCCCGTCATACGCCACTGAGCGCAGTGCCCGGCGCGGCCACGATGGAAACCGGATAAACCGGATGCGCACGGACTCCGCAGGTGCGGGACCTCGACTCGGCCGGGATCTTCGCAGGCCGGTCCGCCGGTCCGCACCATGCTGACGCCCGCGCCTTTCCGCGCCGGTTTATGCGAATACGACAGCGCGTTTTCCCGTTGCCTGCGCGCGAAAATCCGTTGGGTCTTGGGGTATGACACAAACCGACGCTGAGGTATTTGGCATTTTCCGCGAAACCGGTGCCCTCCTCGAAGGGCACTTCATTCTGCGCTCGGGCCTGCGCTCCGGCCACTTTTTCCAGTGCGCGCGTGTGTGCGAGCACCTCGGCCACGTCACACGGCTCGCCGAAATGCTGATTGCCAAACTGCCCGCCGACCTTGATTGCGATACCGTCATCGCCCCTGCCATGGGCGGGCTTGTCATCGGCCAGGAAGTCGCCCGCCAACTCGGCAAACGCTACATCTTCGCCGAGAAAGACAACGACCGCCTTGCCTTGCGCCGGAACTTCCGCATCGCCAACGGCGAACGCGTTCTCATCGTCGAAGACGTCATTACCCGCGGCGGACGCGTGCGCGAGACCATCGACCTCGTCGACAGCCGCGGAGGCACCGCCGCCGCCGTCGCCGTCCTCGTCGACCGCAGCGCCGGCGCGGCGCGCTTTGAAGCGCCTCTTGTCTCCCTCCTCGAGATGAATTTCCCCACCTACGAACCGGACAATCTCCCTCCCGAACTACGCAACATACCCGCCGTCAAACCAGGCTCGTAGGGAAGGCGAACCATCCCATAAAAGGGGGAGCCCGGCCGCTCCCCTTTTTCACGCAGACAAGACGTCGGCGACGCAAAAAAAAGCCCCCGCCGCGGAGGTGCGACGGGGGCTGGTGGCAAAGGGTGCCGTAGATACGCCGGGCCTTACTTGCCGGCAGCACGCAGGGCGGCCTGGGCGGCGGCGAGGCGTGCGACAGGAACGCGCGGCGGCGCGCAACTGACGTAATCGAGCCCGACGCTGTCGAAGAACTGAATGGAAGCCGGATCGCCCCCGTGTTCTCCGCAGACGCCGAGTTTGAGGTCTTTTTTGACGCCGCGTCCAAGTTCGACGGTCATTTCCACCAGTTTGCCGACGCCGACGGTGTCGAGGCTGGCGAAGGGGTTTTGGTTGAAGATCTCTTGATCCTTGTAATCGTCGAAGAACGTTCCCATGTCGTCCCGGCTGAGGCCGAGGGCGGTCTGAGTGAGGTCGTTCGTGCCGAAGCTGAAGAAGTCGGCTTTGGCGGCAATGGCGTCGGCGGTGAGGGCCGCGCGCGGGATTTCGATCATGGTGCCGACAGTGTAATCGATCTTCACCTTCTTCTCGGCCATGACTTCAGCGGCCACGCGGTGGATAACTTCGGCCTGGTGCTCGAACTCCTTGTCAAAGCCGATGAGCGGGACCATGACCTCGGGCTGCACGGGGATCGGTTTCTTGAGCTTGGCGAGGGCGGCAGCGGCCTCGAAGATGGCGCGCGCCTGCATCTCCGTGATCTCCGGGTAGGTGATGCCGAGGCGGCACCCACGGTGGCCGAGCATGGGGTTTTCCTCATGCAGGGATCTCACGCGCTCGTTGATGACCTCCTGCGAGACCCCCAGTTTTTCAGCGAGACCGCGGCGCGCGGTGTCGTCGTGCGGGAGGAACTCGTGCAGGGGCGGATCGAGGAGACGGATGGTGACCGGGCGGCCTTCCATGGCGCGGAAGAGCCCCTTGAAGTCGTTGCGCTGGTAGGGCAGGAGCTTCTTCAGGGCCTTGCGGCGCTGGTCTGTGTCGCTGGCGAGGATCATCTCCCGCATGTACGAGATGCGGTCGCCTTCGAAGAACATGTGTTCGGTGCGGCAGAGCCCGATGCCTTCGGCACCGTAGGCCACGGCGGCCTTGGACATTTCGGGCGAGTCGGCGTTTGTGCGGATCTTGAGCCTACGGTATTTGTCGGCCCAGCCCATGACGGTTTCGAAGAGCTGGAATGTTTCGCTCTTGTCAGCCTTCATGCGCCCGTGAAGGACGCGGTTGACCTCACTCTCGGTTGTCGCGATGGCACCCTCGAAGATCTCCCCGGTTGTACCGTCGATGGATATGGAGTCGCCTTCTTTCAGGATGATGTCGTCGGCGGTAAGTGTTCGGCGCTCGTAGTCGATCTTGATATTAGAGGCTCCGCAGACACAGACCTTGCCCATCTGGCGGGCAACGAGGGCGGCGTGCGAACTGACGCCCCCGCGGCTGGTGAGGATTCCCTCGGCGGCGATCATGCCCTTGAGATCCTCGGGCGAGGTCTCGGTACGGCAAAGAACGACTTTGTGACCCGCCTTGACTTCGCGCAACGCGGCGTTGGCTGTGAAGACGACCTTGCCGGAGGCGGCTCCGGGGCCGGCGGGGAGACCGGTGCCGATGACCTTGCCGGCCTTGAGCGCGTTGGGGTCGAAGATCGGAACGAGAAGCGAGTCGATGGATTCGGCCGGGATCTTCTGCACCGCCGTGGTCTCCTTCATGAGCTTCTCGCGGTGCATGTCCACGGCGATACGCACGGCGGCGAGGCCGGTGCGCTTGCCGTTGCGCGTCTGCAACATGAAGAGAACCTTGTTCTCAATGGTGAACTCGAAGTCCTGCATGTCGCGGAAGTGGCGTTCCAGCTTGCGGCGCACGCTATCGAGTTCCTTGAATGCCTTGGGCATTTCGTCGGCGAGTTGCGCGATTGGCTTGGGGTTACGCACACCCGCGACGACGTCTTCGCCTTGGGCGTTGATGAGGTATTCGCCATAGAAGACCTTCTCGCCATTGGCCGGGTCGCGGGTGAAGGCCACGCCGGTGGCGCAGTCGTCGCCCATGTTCCCGAAGACCATGGCCTGCACGCTGACGGCCGTGCCCCAGTCCGCGGGGATATTGTATTTTTGGCGGTAGACAATGGCGCGCGGATTTTGCCATGAACTGAAGACCGCGCCGACCGCGCCCCAGAGCTGCTTCCACGGATCCTGTGGGAAGGACTGGCCGGTGCGCTGCTTGATGAGCGCCTTGTAGCGCCTGATGAGTTCCTGCAGGTTTTCGGCGCTGAGAGCGTTGTCCTCTTCGATGCCGAGTTCCTCCTTGAGCCCCTCCATGACGTGATCGAAGGGCTCGGGATGGTTTTCGGACTTCGGCTGCACGCCCATGACAACGTCGCCGTACATCTGGATGAAGCGGCGGTAGCAGTCGTAGGCGAAGCGGGCGTTGTCCGACTTTTTGGCTAGACCCTCAACCGTTTCGTCGTTGAGGCCGAGGTTGAGGATCGTATCCATCATGCCTGGCATCGACTCGCGCGAGCCCGAGCGCACGGAGAAGAGGAGTGGATCCTTCTTGTCCCCGAACTTCTTGCCCTGCTGCTTTTCGACCGCCGCGACGGCGGACTTAACCTCGGCTTCGAGTCCTGCCGGGTAGGTCTTTTTATTTTGATAGTAGAAGGTGCAGACTTCTGTCGTGATGGTGAAGCCCGGGGGCACCGGCAGGCCGATCGCCGCCATTTCGGCGAGATTCGCGCCCTTGCCTCCGAGGAGGTTGCGCATCTTTGCGTTGCCTTCCGTCTTCTTGCCGAAGGCGTAGACGGACTTCTTCACGGTATCGCGGGAAGCGCGTTTAACGGCTTTTTTGGCCGCGGTCTTTTTCTTTTTGCTGGCTTTGGGAGGCATGCTCGCTGTATCTTTTCTTTAGTGGTTTAGTGTCCCGCGCGGGACGTTTCATTGTTGAGAAAAACAGCGCAAGATAGAGCGCGGTTCGGTAGTGTCAACGGAAAGACATTGCCTTGCATGCCCTTAAGGTCGATTGTCCGCGGTTTTCGGTGAATGCACAAGTCTGAAGGTATGGACGGGGAGAATCCAACCGCGCTTCGCGGCGCATCCGAAGAACCGGGCGAAGAGGTCGAACTCATGGACGACGCCGATGCGTCGGAGGGCATGACTCTGCTCGAGCACCTCGAAGAGTTGCGCTGGACGATTGCCAAGTCGCTCATCGCCTTTGGCTTGGGCTGCGTCCTTGTCATGGTCTTTCTTACCGCCTTCGCGCGGCTGCTGCTCTGGCCCTACGAGTTTGCCACGCGCGGCTACGAACACGTCACGATGGAGGGCCTTATCAACACTTCGTTTCTCGGGGTGTTTTCGGTCATCTTCCAGCTCATGCTCATCGGCGGGCTCGGTCTGGCGCTTCCCGTCATTCTCTACTTCTTCGGCAGCTTCGTCGCGCCCGGTCTCACGCCGGCGGAGAAGCGCATGCTGCGTCCCGGTTGCGCCGCCGCACTTGGCCTCTTTCTCCTCGGCGCGACCTTCAGCTTCTTTGTCCTCCTGCCCGCGGGCCTGCGTGCAAGCGTCGTGTTCAACGACATGCTCGGCTTCCAGCTCTTCGTCACGGCAAGCAGCTACTACGGATTGCTCACCTTCGCCGTCCTCGGCGTCGGGCTGGCCTTCGAGCTGCCGCTGATTATTGTCCTCTGCATCTACATCGGCATCCTCAACACCGACCAGCTCAGGCGCTTCCGCCGCTACAGCATCGTCCTCTTTCTCGTTCTCGCCGCCATTATCACCCCGACGCCCGATCCAATCACTTTCCTCTTTCTCGCCGTGCCGATGTCGCTCCTCTATGAGACGGCGATCTACCTCGGCAGCAAAGTGGAACGCCGCCGCGCCGAGCGCGAGGCGGCGGAAGGTTGGTGAGCCGTCGCGGGTGGTTGGGGGTGCTGCGGGTGGATGCGGGCGCGGGCCGGGACTGCGCGCATGCCCGTTGCGTGGCGCGGGCGGAGCCGCGCGCTCCATGGTGTGTGTGGTCGTCGGCGGATGGGGGGCGCACCTCCGTGTGCGCTGTGGCGGTTGGGGCGGGGGTGCGGGCACCGGTTTATCGGTCTGACGTGCTTGCAACGGCGAGTGGTATTGTGTGG
>SKLD01000169.1 GCA_007123395.1 Opitutales bacterium | reverse complement strand
GATGCGGCTCGCCCACCTGCGGGAGCGCATTGCCTACGTTCCGCAAAATCCCGCCCTCTTTAACGACACGGTAGCCAACAACATCCGGCTCGGGCGGGCGGACGCCACCGACGCCGAAGTCGAGGCGGCGGCCAATGCGGCGCACGCGCATGAATTTATCGAAGCCCTGCCGGAAGGCTACGGCACCAACGTCGGCGAGAATGCCGCGCGGTTGTCCGGCGGCCAACGGCAGCGACTCGCCCTCGCCCGCGCCTTTTTGCGGTCGGCTCCGGTCCTTATCCTTGATGAGGCGACCTCCGCCCTCGACGCCGCAAGCGAGGAAAAGATCCGCGACGCGCTGCGGCGACTCATCCGCGGTCGCACCGTCTTCATTGTCGCCCACCGCTTCAGCACGATCGAGCTGGCGCAGCGCATCCTCGTCTTTGAAGCTGGCCGCATCGTCGCCGACGGCAGCCGCAACGAAGTCCTCACCCACCCGGTCTTCCGCGAACTGTCTGACAAACAGTAGACAACCGCGCCGATCCACGGAATCCGGTTGCATTTGCGTCCGACAGAAGAATCGTTTTGCGATTTTCCCATGGACTATCCCTTTCTTGATCCTTCCTTTGAAGTGCCGTGGTCGCGCTTGGATGCGGCGTCAGTCGAACCCGACATTACCGAAGCCCTACGGCGCGCCCGGAAGCGCGTCGACGCGGTGAAGGCGCAGAAGCCAGAGAAAGCGACCTTCGCGTCCGCCTTTCTCGCCCTCGAAGAAGCGACGGAGGAACTCGACCGGGCGTGGTCCTACGTGTCCAACCTTGATTCCGTCTGTAACAGCCCGGAACTCCGTGCCGCCTACAATAAGATGCTTCCGGCAGTCACCGCCTTCCACACAAAACTCCCGCTCGACTCCGGGCTTTGGCAAGTGCTCAAGGCGGCCGCGAACTCCGAAAGCGGCGACAAACTCACCGGACCCGAAAGGCGGCTCGTCGAGGAGACAGTCGCCGCGTTCGTGCGCAGCGGGGCCGACCTCGATGCCGCCGGCAAAGCCCGCATCGCGGAGATCGAGAGCGAACTCGCCGCCAAAACACAGAAATTCAGCGAAAACGAACTCGACTCGACCCACGCCTATGAACTTCTGGTCGACGACCCGCTAAGACTCGCCGGCTTGCCTGAAAGCGCGCGAGAGACCGCCCTCGAAAGCGCGCGGAAAAAGGGGCACGGCTCGCCGCGCGAGCCTGTCTACCGCTTTACCCTGCAAATGCCGTCGCTCCTGCCGGCAATGAAATACCTCGAGGACGGCGAACTCCGCCGCCGGCTTTGGGAAGCCTCCATAGGCGTCGGCGCGAAAGATCCGCACGACAACACCGCCCTCATCCGCGACATCCTCCGTCTACGCGCGGAAAAAGCGCGGCTGCTTGGATTTCCCCACTTCCCCGACCTTGTCCTCGAACGCCGCATGGCCAAGAACGGCCCCGCCGCCCTCGAATTTGTCGAAGACCTCTACCGCAAGACAAAGCCCGCCTTCGATGCTGAGAACGCCGAACTCGAAGCCTTCCGTTCGGACAAAACGGGTGAATCCGGCCCCCTTGCTCCGTGGGAACAGGCCTTTTGGGCGGAGCGCCTGCGGCGCGAGCGGTTCGATCTCGATGAAGAGGAGGTTCGGCCTTACTTCCCGGTCGGCCATGTGCTCGACGGACTCTTCGCCATTACTGAACAGGTCTTCGGCGTGCGCGTGACCGAGTGCGTCGGCGAACGAAAACCCGATGTCTGGCACCCAGATGTGCGCTTTTACGACGTCACCGACAGCGCCACCGGCGAACGGCTCGGCGCCTTCTACGCCGATTGGTTTCCGCGCGAATCCAAGCGAGGCGGAGCCTGGATGCACGGGCTTATCGACGGGGAACGCGGGCCCGACCGCAAACGCACACCCCACCTTGGCCTCATGGCCGGCAACATGTCCCCGCCTCTCGGTGACGCCCCGGCTCTCCTCACACACAACGAGGTTGAAACTGTCTTCCACGAGTTCGGCCACCTTCTGCACCACCTCCTCGGTGAAGTGCCGTTAAAAGCCCTCAACGGGACAAACGTGGCGTGGGACTGGGTCGAACTCCCCTCCCAGATCATGGAAAACTGGTGCTGGGAAAAACAGGCCCTTGATCTCTTCGCCCGACACTACAAGACCGGCGAGCATTTACCCGAACCGCTCTTCGCCAAAATGCTCGAGGCGCGCAATTTTCACGCCGCCCGCGCGCAAATGCGCCAACTCAGCTTCGCCCGGCTCGACCTCGAACTCCACCTCCGCCCCGAACGCTTCCTTGAAGGAGACCTCGACGCTGAACTCCTCCGCCTCCTCGAAGGCTACACGGTCCCCACCAGCGTTCCGCAGCGCCCCATCGTCCGCCGCTTCAGCCACCTGTTCGGCAGCCCCACGGGCTACGCCGCCGGCTACTACAGCTACAAGTGGGCCGAGGTCCTCGACGCCGACGCCTTCAGCCGCTTCGCCAGCGAAGGCATCCTCAATCCCGCCGTTGGTCTAGAATTCCGCCACCACGTCCTCAGCCAAGGCAACGCCGAGGACCCCGCCGTCCTCTACCACCGCTTCATGGGCCGCGACCCCGACCCCGAAGCCCTCCTCCGCCGCCTCGGCCTCCGCACCCCGGCCTGACCGCGCCCCGCATTCGGACCCTCAGCACGCGTCAACAAATATATCGCTGAATTTATAATGTCCATTATTTATTTCGTAGATGAGTTTTAATAACATGGGCAGAAATGGTATGCGCCCTTCCCTTCCTCGACCGGTCCGGAGGCGCGGGATCGGACGTAAATAAATTAATTGTGAATTAAAATTAGCACGTAATATAACAATGCGTTAGATTTTCTTGTCTTGGTTGGTTTTGCCGAAGGCTTGCGTGTGGCGGGGCGGTTTCTTTGCGTTGCGGGTCGTGAATGAAGCGGAGGAGAGCCGGTGCGCCGCCGTGCGCGGATATTTGACGGATCTGCAGGAGGGGCTGCTTGCCCGTTTGCGCGAGGTGGATACCAAGGCGGCTTTCCGGCGCGACGCGTGGGACCGCCCGGGCGGCGGAGGAGGTGTCTCGGCGGTGCTCGCGGACGGCGGCGTGGTCGAAAAAGGGGGGGTCAACTTCTCGGATGTTCGCGGCACGCAACTGCCGCCCGCGGCGACGAACCGCCGTCCGCAGCTTGCCGGGCGCCCCTTCCGCGCGATGGGGGTGAGCGTGGTCATTCATCCGTGCAATCCCTATGTGCCGACAGCGCACATGAACGTACGTTACTTCGAGGCCGGCGGCGAGGGTGCGGAACCGGTATTCTGGTTCGGGGGCGGGTTCGACCTGACGCCTTACTATCCGTCATGGGGCGACGCTGTCGCCTGGCACCGCGAGGCGAAAGCGGCGTGTGATCCCCACGGCGGCGGTCTTTACGACCGTTTCAAAGCAGAGTGCGACCGGTATTTTTTCCTCCCCCACCGCTGCGAAACCCGCGGCGTCGGCGGGTTGTTTTTCGATGACTTCAATGAACTTGGGTTCGACGCGTCTTTTGCCTTTACCCGCTCCGTCGGCGACGCTTTCGCCCGCATCTACCCCGGCCTCGTCAAGCGCAGGACGGACGATCCCTTCACCGCACACCACCGCCGCTTCCAGCTCTACCGGCGCGGGCGCTACGCCGAATTCAATCTCCTGCACGACCGCGGCACGCTCTTCGGGTTGCAGAGCGGCGGACGCACGGAGAGCATCCTCATGTCCCTGCCGCCGCTGGCCCGCTGGGATTATGACTGGTCGCCGGAGCCGGGCTCGCACGAAGCGGCGCTCTACGAGCACTTTCTGCGCCCGCGCGACTGGTTGGGCGAAGAACGTCCCGCCGATCTGACTGAAGCCGCGTGGTAGTTCCGCCCGCCGAACGACCTCCAAGGCTTAAATAATAAAAATTACCTTGTTGATTATTTTGTTCGGGCGCGCGGGGCGCGGACCGGAAAACCTTGCACGCACCACTCTCGCCCTCATGGGATGGCTTCATTCATTCTCCTGATCCATCAACCATGACATCACGTGAACGCTTTCTTTCCGCCCTCGCCTGCCGGCCGCTGGAGCGTCCGCCTGTGTGGATCATGCGGCAGGCCGGGCGCTACCTGCCGGAATACCGCGCGCTGAAAGAAAAGCACTCGTTTGTCCAGATGGTGCGCACGCCCCCGCTGGCGGCGGAGGTGACGCTGCAGCCGCTGCGCCGGTTTCCGCTCGATGCGGCCATTCTGTTCAGTGACATCCTGATCATTCCGGAAGCGCTGGGGCAGCCCTATTTTTTCCGCGACGGCGGCGGCATCGGGATGGATTACGCGCTCGACAGCGCCGCACGTATTCGCGCCCTCGCCACGGAGGGTGTCGCCGACCGCCTCTCCTATGTGCCGGCGGCGCTGCAGTTGGTGCGCGCCGATTTGGGCGAAGACACAGCACTGCTGGGGTTCGGCGGTTCGCCGTGGACGCTGGCGACCTACATGGTGGAGGGCGGGTCGAGCAGCGACTTCAGCCGGGCAAAGGCCCTGTTCTTTGAAGAAGCGTCGCTTTTCGGCGAGTTGATGGAGCGCCTTGTCGATGCCTTGGTGACCTTGTTCAGGATGAAGATCGAGGCCGGGGTGGATGCTGTGCAGATCTTCGACTCGTGGGGCGCGGCTTGCCCCGGAGCGTTATATGAGGAAATGTCGCTGCGCTGGATCCAGGCGGTGATTGAACGCCTGCCCGCCGGATTTCCAGTCATCGTCTACGCAAAAGGGATGGCTCAGCACCACGCCGCGCTCGTCGGCACGGGTGCGCGCGCCCTCGGCGTAGACTGGACTGTCGACCTACCCTCCCTTCGCGACGCCCTTCCGCAGGGCGTCGCCGTGCAGGGAAATCTCGATCCCGTGCTTATGGAGCTGGACTCCGCGGTCGCGGTCCGGGAAACCCGCGCCCTGCTCGACCGCATGCACGGGCGGAGCGGACACATCGTTAATCTCGGACACGGCATAACACCTCGGGCCCATGTGGAAAACGTTGCCGCCTTAGTTGAAACCGTGCATACCTACCGCCCATGATTTCGACAATCCCCCGCTTCGACCGGTCTCTCGTGAGGAGATACGACCGCCCGGGGCCGCGCTATACGTCTTATCCAACCGCGCTGCAGTTCACGGACGAAGCGGATCCGGCGGAACTACTCGCGGACTGCCGCAACACACCCGGGCCGCTTTCTGTGTATGTGCATCTGCCGTTCTGTGAAAGCCTCTGTTGGTTCTGCGCCTGCACCACGGTGATCACAATGGATCAAGGTAAGGCAGACGCCTACCTCGACCGTCTTGAGCGCGAGATCGACCTCACCATCCCGTTCCTACCGGCGGACCGTTCACTTGCCCAGTTGCACCTTGGCGGCGGCTCGCCCAGTTTTCTCTCCGTGCCGCAGATCGCCCGTCTGGGGAGAATAGTCAACGGACGTTTCGCTCCGTCGGCACACCCTGAGTTCTCCGCCGAACTCGATCCCCGCACCTTGTCGGAGGAAAAAGTTGAGGTGTTGCGCTCCATCGGCTTCACACGCGCATCCTTCGGGGTGCAGGACGTAAATCCCGAGGTGCAAGCGGCGATCCACCGCGTGCAGCCCGACGCCATGAACCGCAAGGTCCTCGGTTGGATTCGTTCGGCAGGATTCGAATCGATCAACATCGACCTCGTCTACGGCTTGCCGAAGCAGACCCCGGAAACCTTTGCCAAGACCCTCGACGCGGCGGTCGATTACGACCCCGACCGCATCGCCCTTTTCAGCTACGCCCATGTGCCTTGGGTCGCTCCGGCGCAGAAGATCGTGGAGCGCTCCGTCCTGCCCGCTGCCGAGACAAAACTCGATCTCCTCGAAATGGCTGTGGAACGTCTCACCAACGCCGGCTACGTGTTCATCGGGATGGACCACTTTGCGAAAGCGGACGACCCCCTCGCCATCGCCGCGGCCGACGGCGCGCTGCACCGTAACTTCCAAGGGTATACCACACTGGGAGATCTCAATCTCACGGCCTTCGGTATGTCGTCGATCTCCCAGAGTGCCCGCGCCTACCGGCAGAACCACAAAGACTTGCGCGATTATTCCAAAGCCGTCGAAGACGGGCACCTGCCGATCGCCCGCGGCTACCGCCTTACTCCGCGGGACGAACTGCGCCGCGACGTGATCATGGAGCTGATGTGCCGCTTTCGTCTCGATCTCGACAAGGCTGCCGCAGAGCACGGCGTC
>SKLD01000356.1 GCA_007123395.1 Opitutales bacterium | reverse complement strand
TCCTCCGGACCGTCCCTTCGATCCGAAAACGGGTGTCGTGGGCATGCACTTTCCGCTGCCGGAGGAGCGGTGCGCCCAACTACGACCGTTGCTTACCGCCTACCGCGTACGCAGCCTCGGCAGCGGCGCGCTGAATTTCGCCTATGCTGCGCTGGGCCTGCTCGACGGATGCGCCGACTACAAGGTAAAGGTTTGGGACATTGCGGCGGCCTATGCGTTGGCGAGGGCCGCCGGGCTGGAGTTTCATCCGCTCGGCCGTACGGTGTTTCCGCTGAAAACATTTCACCAGAGGGCGCCGTCTACCCCGTATATTGCCGGTTCGGCGGCGTTTTGCGCCGCGATGCGGCGATGGGGGGCGATTCGTTGATGGTGGTCGTGTATTGCGGCACACGGCTCCAAACGTAGCTTCCATCGGGTATAGCTTTGCTTTTGGGGCTTGAATTAAACGGAGCATGCGGTTCCACTTCGGAAGTTTTGGGTATTTTCTTGGTCGATTATGCTTGATGCGTAATCCTCCTTGAGGCTATAAAGGTCTTTTTCTTGCCCCGTGGGGAGTTTCCTCAGTCAATTTTTCTACGTGTTTTTGAGATGCAAACGGTTTTTATAATCGAGGACGACACACTTTTGTCCGACTTGCTCTGCGATCTTATCGGAGGTGAGCAAGACCTGAAGATGATTGGCACTTCCGGCGACGGTGCGGAAGGTTTGGAGAAATGTCTGGAGATCAAACCGGACATTTTGATCTGCGACGTAAAGTTGCCCGGCTTGAACGGCATCGAAGTGGTGCAGCGGCTCAAGCAGGACCGCCCTGAGATCAAGACGCTTGTGCTCAGCGCGATCCTCAACCTCGGATCGATCAAGCGCGTACTCATGACGAAGGCGGACGGCATCCTTGAAAAGTCCGCGGGCTTGGACGAGATGCGCAAGGCGTTGCGCGCGGTCGCGGAGGGGAACTGCTTTTACAGTGCGGATGTCATCAAACGGATGCCGGAACTGCTTATGGCCTCGGAAAACGAGGGTAGCATTGACGCGCTCACCTCCCGCGAACGCGAGATCCTGCAGCTCATCGCCGAAGGGCACACGACAAAGGAGATCGCCGCCAAGCTCAACATCAGCACGCGCACCGCAGACGTCCACCGCAGCCACATCATGCAGAAGCTCAGCGTGCACAACGTAGCCGGGCTGACGCGCGCGGCGATCGGCTTCGGTCTCGTCGACGCTCCGCAATACTGAACGAGCGGGTGCCTCGGGCGGTTAGCTTTTCGCGCTTCCCGCGAGGCGCTCGAGAAGGGTGTTGAGGCGGCCCGCCATTTCGCGGGGGTCTTCGACGAGACCCGCTGCCATAAGGCTGTTGTCGAGGAGCTGATCGGCCACCGCGCCGGCGAGGTCGGTGTCGTCGTTTTTCAGCGCGAAGAGCCGTTTGACGAGGGCATGGCGCGGATTGATCTCCAGCTTGACGGAGGGGCCGGCGCCCGTGTCCTGGTTCATGGACTTGAGAACGCGCCGCATGGACGCGGTCATGAAGCGGTCGGCGTTGAGGGCGGCGGCGGGACTGCCGACAAGGCGGCGGCTCGCCTCAACGGATTCGACGCGGTCGCCGAAGCGTTCTTTCAGCCAGCCGCAGAGGGCCTTGGCTTCTTCTTCGGGCAGCGGCTCGCCCTCGGCGTCCGGCGCTTCCTCGAGTGCAACATCGGCGGAGTCCGCCGCGACGAGCTTTTTGCCCTCGAACTCGCCGAGATGGTTCATGACGAACTCGTCAATGGGATCAAAGAGATACAGAACCTCGAGACCGCGTGCCTTGAAGGCTTCAAGGTAAGGGCCGTTCTCTATGGTTGAGCGCTTTGGGGCGTGAAGGTAGTAGATCTCTTTCTGGTTTTCGCCCATGCGCTCCACGTAGTCTTTGAGCGAGGTCGTTTTGCCGGGCTCGGTGGCGGAGCTTTCGTAGCGCAGCAGCGGCGCGATTTTTTCGCGGTGCTCGTGGTCGCTTGTGGCACCCTCTTTGAGGAAGATCGAAAAGGTTTCGTAGAACTTGGCGAAGTTGTCGGGGTTTTTGCGCGCCTCGTCGCCAAGGAACTTGAGGAAGCGGCCGGTGATAACCTTGCTCAGTTTGCGCACAAGGGCGCTGTCCTGCATGGACTCTCGGGAGATATTGAGGGGCAAGTCGGCGCTGTCGATGACGCCCCGCAGGAAGCGCAACCACTCCGGCAGGAGGTTGCGCGGGTGGGGATCGATGAGCACTTTTTTGCAGTAGAGGGCGACACCGGGCTCCATCCGCCCGAACCCGAAGCGCTCGATGTTCTGCGTCGGCGTGAAGAGCAGGGCGTTGATTTCGATGGGGACGTCGGCGGAGAAGTGGAAAGTCTGGAGTGGCTCGTCGAAGGCGTTGGCTTGGAATTTGTAGAACTCCGCGTAGGCTTCCTTCTTGACCTCGGAGGGGCTCTTCGTCCAGATCGCTTCGATCGTGTTGACCCGTTTGCCGTTCAGGTTGACGGGATAGGGGACAAAGCTGCTGTAGCGCTGCAGGATTTCTTTGATGCGGTCTTCTTTCGCGAATTCCTTGGCGTCGTCCTTGAGTTTGAGGACGATCTTCGCACCGCGGCGCTGGGTGTCCTCGGTCGTCTCGATGCGGTATTTGCCCGAACCGTCGCTGGTCCAGCAGAGGTTTTCGCCGTCAGACCGCCATGACCGGGTGTAGACGCGCACTTCCTTGGCGACCATGAACGCGCTGTAGAAGCCGACGCCGAACTGGCCGATCAGTTCGAGGGTGTCGGCGGGGTTGTCCTTCGCTTCGCGCAGGGCGGCGGCGAAGGCCTTTGAGCCGGACTTGGCGATTGTGCCGAGGTTCTCGACCAGTTCATCGTGGGTAAGTCCTACGCCGTAGTCTTGGATGGTGACGGTGCCGGCGGCGTCATCCGTGGAGATATTGATTTCGGCAGGAAGGCTCTCGTCATAGAGGGTTTCCCCTTTGAGCCGGAGGTGGCGGAGCTTGGAGAGCGAGTCCGCCGCGTTGGAGACCAACTCGCGAACGAAGATATCCCTGTCCGTGTAGAGCGAGTGGATAACGATATCGAGGAGTTGTTTGACCTCCGCCTGGAAGGTGTGGATTTCGGGTTCTGTCGTGCTCATATCGTTGCTTTATTGAAAGTAGATGTGGTTTTGGATTCTGCAAAAACCTCCAGTTGAAGGTTCCGTGCGTGCGAGTTCAAGCCTTGGTTCGGTCGAATGAGCGGCGTATGTCCGGAGGCCACTTTTGGCGTGCCGGCGAGTAGCAAGTTGTGCGCCCGCCAATGGTTTCACGGTGGAGGGGCTTGCCGGTGGCGGGGCAGGTGCCGCCGTCGCGCCAGCGGTGGTTGAAGAGCCAGTCTTCCGGCGGGTCGCTCCAGTCCGGCGCGATGACGCGCAGGGCGTCTTCGGTGACTTCGCGCAAAGTGCGGTGCAGATCGGAGAGTTTGCGCCCGCTGATGCGCCCCGCCGGACAGGCGGGGTGGATGCGTGCCCGCCAAAGGACTTCGTCGGCCATCCAGTTGCCGATCCCCGGGAACTGTTCCTGCATGAGCAAAACGGCCTTGAGCGGTGCCTTGGCGCGGCGGCGGAGGAAGGCTGCGAGGCGTTCGCGCGTGAAGTCCGGTTCGTGCGGCATCGGCGGGAGAGCGCGCCAGAAGGCGGGCAACTCCGCGGAACGCAGGAGATTGACGGCCCCGAACATGCGGTAGTCATTGAAGGCGAGCGCGTGGTTCGGCGTGAACAAAACGAGGTGGTCGTGTTTGGCGGGGACCATGGCCGGGTCGCCCCGCTCCAGTTTGCCCGCCATGCCGAGCCGGACGTGCAGCCATGTGTCGCCGCCGAAGCGGAAGAGCAGTTGCTTGCCGTGGGCATGGGCTTCGCGGAAGGGGCGCCCCTTCACGGCTTCCGCGACTTGGCCGGGCTCTGTGTCGCGGAAGACGCGGGCGTGCTGGCGGAGGTATGCACTTTTCACTGTGTCGCTCAAGGCCGGCAGCCATTGGCGACGGTAGTGTTCGACTTCGGCGAGTTCCGGCATGGTGGCCAAGGAAAAAGCGGCACGCGGTGTCGCAAGCTTATCGGCGCATTTCTCCTATTCGCGCAGCTTTTTGCCCGAGGCGAGGAGCCACCATGTCGCGGCCCAGCCGACGGCAACCGTTCCTGCCGAGATGGCCAGTCCAATCCCGACGGAGACATCGCTCACACCCGTCATGCCATAGCGAAGGCCATTGATCATGTAGAGAATGGGATTGAAGAGTGAGACCGTGTCCCACGGAGCCGGCAGGAGCTTAACCGAGTAGAACACGCCGCCGAGAAAGGTGAGCGGCAGCAGGAGAAACGCCGGGATGAAGTTAACATGGTCGAAATCGCGCGCAAGGATGCCGATGAGCAGCCCGAGGATGCCGAAGCCCGCGCTCGTGAGGAGGAGGAAGCCGAGCGTCCATCCGGCGTGGTGGAGGGTCGATGCGCCCATGAGGGTGGCCACGCCCCAGATGATGGTACCGATGGCCGCCGCCCGCACGACCGAGGCCCCGGTGTAGGCGAGTATGATTTGGTTGGGCGTGAGCGGCGTGACGAGGAGATCCGTCACCGTGCCGTGGACTTTGGTGATAAAAAAAGAAAACGAGCTATTGATAAACGCGTTGGTGAGAACAGCCATCATGACGAGGCCGGGAACAAGGAAATCCACATACGGGATCCCGCCCATCTCCGAAAGCTGGCCGCCGAGGCTGTAGCCGAAAACGAGGAACCAGAGCATGGTGGTGAGCGCCGGACTGATGAGGCTTTGCAGTGCGAAGGTCAGGAAGCGCTCCATCTCTTTAACGAAGAGAGTGAAGGTGCCGAGCGCGTTGGTCTGCTGCGTCGCTTCGGCGATCTTGGCTTCGACACGTTGCCGGGCGGAAGCGCGCACGGCATCGGTGAGGAGGGGCGCGGGGTGGTGGGCCGGCCCCGGCGCGGCGGGTTTGGGCGAAGGGTGCATGTTCAGTTTGCCGAAGGCTTGGAAGGTGTGGACGGGAACGGTACGGGCGGGGCATTGTGCCCGGCGCGCATCACTTGGCGGAAGATGTCTTCCAGTGAGCTGGCGCCGCCGTCGATGGCAGCCACGCGCAGACCCTCTCGGCTGATACGCCCGAGCAAAGGTTCGATAGCCGTCTGCTCCGGTGTCTTTGCGTCCTCGCGGTAGCTGAACCGGAGCGTGTGGTCGTCGAGGCGCTGCACCGCCTCGGCACCGAGCCGAGCCACCGTGTCGTCACCCACTGCGTCGAGGAACCGGATCTCCAGCCAGCGCTGGCCGAAGCGCGCCTTCAACCCGGCGTTGGTCTCAAGGAGCACGAGTTTGCCCTCTCTAAGGATGCCGATCCTGTCGGCGAGGTTCTCGGCTTCCTCAAGGTAGTGGGTGGTGAGAAAAATGGTTGTCCCCTCGTCACGCAGTCGGCGCACGTAGGCCCACAGCTCGTCGCGTAACTCCACGTCGACACCCGCTGTCGGTTCATCGAGGAAAAGCAGCACCGGTTCGTGGATGAGCGCCTTGCAGATCATCAACCGCCGCTTCATGCCGCCCGACAGCCAGCGCGTGTTGGCGTCGGCTTTCTCCGCGAGCCGGAAGTCCTCGAGAAGACGCCGCGCCCGCGCCTTCGCCCGCCGCTTGCCGAAAAAGCCGGCTTGGTAGGCGAGCACTTTGCGCGCTTTGAAGAATCCGTCGAAGTTCAGTTCCTGCGGCACTACGCCGACGAGTCGCCGTGTTACCGGGTAATCATCACGCACATCGAAGCCGGCCACCCTCACCCGCCCTGCGAAGCGCTGCACCATCCCGCACACGCAACTGATCAGCGTTGTCTTCCCCGCCCCGTTCGGGCCGAGGAGGGCGAAGATCTCGCCGGCCTCCACCGAGAGGTCGACATCGTCGACGGCTGTCAGATCACCGTAGGTTTTGGTCAGGCGCTCAATGCGCAAGAGAGGAGTCTGCATCGTTCTTTGTCGTTTCAATCATGGGCTGCCGCTGGACGCGCGGTCAGCCGCGTGGCATTCACGCACCGTAACCGCCTCCGGCGGGGACGCAAATCCGATCCCGCGCAATTAGCTCAATCCTCCGACGCACCGGCCTTGTAAGAGTCAGTGCCTCGATAAATCAGTGTGGATGGTTTCGGGAATTGCCATGCAACGCGGGCGGTGCATAGCGTCCGCGGTTTTTCTATGAAAATCATCGTAGCCGACAAGATATCGGAATCAGGGGTGGCCTACCTG
>SKLD01000071.1 GCA_007123395.1 Opitutales bacterium | reverse complement strand
GCCAGCTCGACGATGTCGACGCGCGCCTTCAGTTCCTCCACAAAATCATCCGCCAGCCCGGCCATTGGGGGTAGAAGGCTTGGCCCGCACCGTGCGGCGTCAAGCCCGCACTTGCCGCCGGTCGTATCATGGATTGCATTCCGCCGGAGCATGGGTTTGGGTCGGATGCTATGGGATTGATCGAGGCATCATTGCTGGACCGGGGAGGCCCCGTCATGTGGATCCTGTTCGCAGTGAGCCTGTTCGGCTTTATTGTTTTCATCGAGCGGGCTCTCTTTCTGCACAAGAGCCAAATCCGTTCGAACGATTTCCTCGCGGGCATCCGTAATCTGCTGCGCAAGAACCGGCTCATTGAAGCGCTCACCGTCTGCGAGGAGACACCCGGTCCCGTCCCCGCCGTGGTCAAGGCGGGCCTGCTCAAGTTCGAGGAGTCGGACGACCGTATGCGCGCTGCCATGCAGGAGGCCGCACTCGTCGAGATCCCCATGCTGGAGCGCCGTCTCGGGACCTTGGCGACCTTGGCGCGGGTAGCCCCGTTGCTCGGCCTCATCGGCACGATTCTGGGTTTCATCCACGCCTTTTACGACCTACGGGCGGGTGAACTGGTGGCCTACCCGCGTTTCACGGAGATGGCGGGCGGGGCGGCGGAGGCCATGCTTACGACCGTCGTCGGCCTGTGCATCGGTGTCATGGCGCATGTGGCGCACCACTTTCTCGCCGGCCGCGTGCGCGCGCTTGTCCACGACATGGAGTTCGCGGGCCACCAAGTGCTGCAATACGCCCTCTTCGACACAGAGGACGAAGACCGTGGTGACGGCGGGACGGAGCTGGACAAAACGGCCGACTGAGGCCGACGTGGCGGCGGCGTTGGCTTTCCGCTCCGCGCCCTTTCTTTTGGCGGGCAAAATGCGCCGGTCGCTTCCGGGGATCGACTTACTTGATTGCATCGGGGAATCAGGCGTATGGGGTATAAATCCGGTCTGAGGTGAGGTAAAAAAGTCTTATCGGGTGTATTAGTTTTTGTTGACTCCCCTGTGCGATCACGGGAATTTCTTCTCGGTTCTTAGCGATTCGTTGTCTGCGTCGTCCTCTCATGATCATCCGTTTTGCGGTTCACTTGTCCTGTGTCCTGATATCGTTCTTGATATTGGCCGCTCCGCTCCGGGGCGACGCCGTGACTCAAGTCGGTCTCGGCGAAGCAGTGGATGTGGCTCCGCAGGTGGAGGTTCCGTTTTTCTTCGTTTCAGGCGAGGGCCCGGTCGCGATGCAATTCGACTTTGCCCTTCCGCAGGGGATTGATCTGGATGCCGTCGAGGTGGGCGGGGGCGTCCCGACGGATCACCGTGTTGATTTCGAAGTTCTCGCGGATGGAATTGCGCGGGTGGTTTTGCACTCTCCGACGAATGCACTCATGCCGGACGGACGTTTGCTCAATCTGCGATTCCATGCGGAGGGCGGCGTCACCTTTCCGGAGCCCGACCTCGTCGCGATGGTTTTCAGCAATGCGGACGGCGTGCGGATCGACCGTGCGCCGGGCTTTCCTCAGCCGGTCATTCTTGCGCATCCGCAATCGCAAACAGTGGCGGCGGGTGCGGCAGTCAGTCTTTCCGTGGCGGCTTCGGGCGTGGACATCGGATTCCAATGGTACCGCGGCGCACCGGGCCAGACCGCGAATCCGGTGGCGGGCGGCGCTTCAGCGACCCTGCACATGGGCGCTCTCGTTGAGACCACGACCTTTTGGGTGCGTGTAACAGATGTTTTCGGCGTGTCGCTCGACAGCGCGGGGGCGACGGTCACGGTGGCCGATACCGTCGAGTTTGTCTTCGATCCTGCCTGGCGCGAGGTGGATGCGGAGGCAGGAGGCGGCACCGTGGCGGTCTCGGCCACGGCGGCGGTGCCGTGGGCGGCGGCGTCGGACGCGGAATGGCTGACAGTGACGGCAGGCAGCGGCACCGGCACGGGTGTGATCGAATACGTATACGCGTCGAATCCGGGCTTTTTTCCGCGTGTTGCGACAATTTCCATCGGGGCAACGGTCTTCACTCTCACACAGGAAGGGAGCGAGCCGGAGAGTATCTTCCGCCATCTGCCGACTGTTGCGGGCACGGCTTGGCGTGAGTCCCCTTGGTTTGGTTGGTTGGATGACAGCGACTGGCCTTGGGTTTGGCACGACGAGCACGGCTGGCTGCGCTTCTACATCGCCAGTTCGCAAGACGAGGCTCTCTTCTACTCGGTGTTCGGCAGTCTCGGCTGGGTCTTCACAGGGCAGACGCTCTACAACGAGTCCCACGCCCTTCTTTACTCGCACGGGCACGGGGCATGGCTGCGCTATACACCGGGCGGCAACCCTTGGTCCCGCTCGTTTCTCAACCTTAACACGAACGCCGCTTTCGTCGTCTCGCCATGAACGTGCGAATCCCGCCGCAACTGCGTGTCCTCTTACTCTGGGCGGCAGCCCTTTTCGGCAGTTCCGCGACTGTCTGGCCGGCCGAGGCACCCGTCCTCGGCGACCTCAACGGAGACGGCGTTGTAAACGTGCAGGACCTCGCCCTGCTCGTAAATCACCTGCAGGCCGTCCGCTTCCTCCCTGCATCGGCTGTTCCCTATGCCGATATCAATCAGGACGGTGTGGTGACGGAAACAGATGTGGAGGCTCTGGTTGGAATCATCCTCGAGCGAAAGCCGCAGCGGCCCTTACCGCTCACGCGGGTGCTCACCGTGTCGCCCACGAATGGTGAACTCAATGTTTCCCCCACGCGTGAGACGATCATTCGTTTCACAATGCCGCTGGCTGAGGACACGCTGCTGAGCAACGACAACTTTTACGCAACCTTTGGCGGGCGGCGCCTGCTCACGCGGGTGGAACTATCGAGCGACCGGATGAAGGCGACGCTCTTCTACCTCGAGTACCTGCCGAGCGCGGCGCGCGTGCGCGTGACCTTCGACTCCGCCGGGGTGCATGACTTCCTCGGCCGGCCGATGGACGGCAGCGGCGACGGACTGCCGGGCGGCCTGCGCCGGGTCGACTTCGAAACGCTTAGCTACGCGCCGGTGGCCAATACCGGTGTCGTCGGCACCGTCTATGCGGCGGAACCGGACGCCAACGGAAACAATGTGCCGCTTGAAGGCGTCATCCTTGAGGTCATTGGTGACGAGGAGCGCACGCGCACGACAACCGGTGCGGACGGACGTTTTCACCTCACCCCTGTCCCCGCCGGTCGCTTCTTTGTGAATATCGACGGGCGTCCCATCACAGGTGGGTATCCAAACAACGGCTACTACCCGTTCATTGGCAAGACGTGGCATGCCGCAGCCGGACGGCAGGACAATCCCGTCAACGGCACGGGAGAAATCTTTCTGCCCTTCATACCACCGCAGGCCATGCGTGTCGTCAGCGCGGTGGAGGAGACGGTCGTCGACTTTGCGCCGGTGATCGTCCAGCAGAACCCGGAGCTGGCGGGCACGGAAGTGCGCATCCCGCCGAACTCGCTCTTCGCCGACGACGGCACGCGCGGGGGCAGTGTGGGCATCGCGCCGGTGCCGCCCGACCGCCTGCCCGAGCCCCTGCCGCCGGGCCTCGACCTGCCGCTCGTCATCACCATCCAGACGGACGGGGCGACCAATTTCGATATTCCCGTGCCCGTGCGCCTGCCCAATACGCCGGACCCCGTAACCGGCGAGCGGCTGCCTCCCGGCACGCGCAGCGCCCTCTGGAGCTTCAACCACGACACGGGCGACTGGGAGATCGCAGGTCCCATGCGAGTGACCGCCGACGGTAACTTCCTCGTCACCGAGCCCGGCGTGGGCGTGCGGCAACCCGGATGGCATGGTCAGCGACCCGGCTCCGAGGGCGGTGGCGGCGGCGGCGACGGCGATGACGGCGACGACTTCAGCGATGATTTTGATGACTTCGACGACTTCGATGATGGCAGCGAAGACATTGAGGATGCGGACGACTTTGAAGACATGGAGGATGCTGACGAAGACGCCGACGAGGATGCTGACGAGGATGCCGATGAGGACTGCGAAGACGACGCTGAAGATTGCGAGTGCGAAGAGGGTGAGATTCGCTCGGCGGTGGGTGCTTCGGGGCCGACCAGTCTGAATATCCCCACCGGTATGCTCAACCGCTTCGCCGAACTCCTGAGCCGCATTCCGCGCGTAAGGGCATCTGTCGACGGCGTCGTGGGCGAAGTGAGCGGATGGATGCAAGACTGCTGTCCGGAGGGGGCAACGACTCCCATTTCAAGAGGCAAGATGGAATTGTCGGCCGGTGCTGAACTGAAAGGGACGGTGGAAGGCCATGTCTGGGGTCCGCCGCTGATTTATTTCCCGGCTGACTTCAAGGTTGCGAGGGCGGAAATCGTCATGGAGGTGGGGGTGTTCGTGACCGCCAGTCCATCTGTCGGGGGTAGTGTCGGGCTGGAACGGAATCGGTGCCTCGACCAGAACTGCTTTACTTTCGAGTTCGGGGCGAACTTTTCCATCGGGCTTGAAGTTCGCGTGGAAGCACTCGTGGATGCTTGCGTCGGTCCGTGGTGCCGGGATCTCCACCTGAACGTTACTCCGATTGACATCTCCGCGAATTTCAAGGGCGGAATCAAGGGCAATAGCTGCACGGGTGTCACCGGTGTCCTCGGCCTAGATGCGATTGTCTTCAAGTGCAAGTTCAAGGCCTTCGGTGTTGATGTGTTCTATAAACGTAAATTGTATCCATGAGCGCATCCTCCAAATCTCCGAACCGAATCCGCCGATGGCGCCGTGCCGCGTGTCTGCTGGCTATTGGCTGCATTCCAGCGGTTGGTGCCGAAGACTCGGTTGTCGAACGCTGGCCCGTGCCCATGCGGGTCGACCGCGAGGATGTAACCACATCCATGGTTGTGGAATTGCGCTCGCAATTGATCGGCGCTCCGTTTGTGAATTATTCACCGGACGGGGATCCCGACAGGGAGGCAATGGCCGGATTTGTCCAAGCACTGGTGGACCGGGATATCGATGAAGCCATTGACGCCGTGATCGCGATTCCCGGTGTTTCGCCGGAAGATAACCGGGCTCTTCTTGAGGCGTTTTCCATGATGTTCTCCGAGTCTCCGGATGCGCTGCTCCTCGACCGGATTGTCCACATGGGGGACGACCGTTTGCTCGTCTGGTCCGTGCCGGTCGAGGACGGATCGGAGTTCGTTGGATCGTTGCGCTTCCAAAGAGACGCCGACGGAGACCTGCGCTATGAGGGGATTCAGAGTGATCCGCTCACATCGCTGATTACACACACTTTCGAGGTTTCCCGCGAGAGCGGACCTGACGACCGCGGACCGGAAGCTTTCGCTTACGACTACGTGCTTCCGCCCACAGACTCCGATCCGGTGCGTTTCCGCTTCAACGGAGTGGTCACCGAAGTTGATGCTTTCAATCCCATGGGACCGACAGGGCACGGCCCGGTGGACTTTTTCAATACGGCGAAGGGTGTCCTTTCCGTCGGCAGTCCCTTTGAGTATGCTCAGCTCTACACGGATTTCAGTGCCGGACGTTTCATTGATTGGGCGGAGGAGCAGGGCAGCGATTCTTACGAGGCCTACCGTGCTGAGGTGCTGGCCTTTGGCGCAAGAGTGGTCTTCATGCTCGATGCGGATCCTCTGTATTTGATTTTTTATTTGCCCACCGACACAGGGATCGAGGGCGATCCCTTGCGCTACACACCGGTTTACCGGCACCCGCGGGGCGGTTTCCAATTGACGAATTTCTACATCTTCGGATTTGCCGATATGCTTCTACAGACACGGCAGTATTTTGAAGAGCCGTTCCTAAGACCGCTCCTGCGCGAAGAAGGAATTATAACCACGAATCCCGGAGCGATTCGTGCCACAGTCCCCGGACGCGGTATGGAACTGCCGGATCCGGACGACATAATCGTTCCGGAGCCTGAAGAGGAGACGCGCGACGACCTGCCTCCGCCCGAGGACATCGACGAACTCCTGCGGGAGGGAAGTCTCTGGCCGTGGATTGTATCCGCTCTGGTCTTTCTCGCGCTCATCGTACTGGCATTGTTTATTCGGCAAAAGCGGGGAGGAGCCCGGTCATGAAAAGCTTTTTCCTCGACATCGACTTTTTCCGGCGTTCCCGCGCTTTGGTGCGGCTGTGCGTGCCACTTTTTGTTGGCGTGGCGCTTTTTGCCGAGGAAGGGGGAATCGGCGGAGATCCCGACCGCGAGCCCGATCCCCACGACGAGCGCCGCGTGCGCGTGCGCACTGTCATAGCCCCCGAAGATGTTTCCGGGGG
>SKLD01000404.1 GCA_007123395.1 Opitutales bacterium | reverse complement strand
TGAAATTTTAATATCTCAGAGAAAGTTTTTATGCATTTTGGTTTGGGCGGGTGCCGGGGAGACAGGGTCGAAAACCTGTGACATCCATTACCTCGCCCCCAGGCCCTTGAGACATGGGTTGGACCTGCCCGCGTGTGGCCATATGGGACGAAGAACAGTCACGATATGGTAGAAAGAAGGTTTTTAAATCGTTTGCAGGTATGATATCTCGTAAAGTTTTAAAAAGCTCTAAGAAATTTTGATTGACGGCGGGGACACTGGGCGGGCTTTCTTGAAGTGGCCGTGGCCGCGGAGGAGAGGGAGGAAGCCTCTGAAGCGTTGAGGCGCTGATGCCTGGCAACGATGTGCCGTTTGCGCGCCGGTCAGCTTTCGTCCGGCATTTCGAAGAATTCGTCGAGGATGCCCGGGTTGAGGATGTATTCTTCGATGGCGAAGGCGGTTTGGAGTTCGCCGTCGAAGTAAACCTCCTCGTGGAAGGGCATTTCGATCCCCTCGTGTGTGCGGAAATCGCGGTAGATGACTTCGACGAGGGTGTGGTCCTCGCCGCGGAAGCGGGCCTGCCGCGCCCGCTTGCGCAGGAGGTAGGATTCCTGATCAATATAAAACCGCTGGGCGGCGCGGAGGGGACCGCGATAATCGAGGATGTAGCAACGGTGTCCGTCGACATCGGCCTCGCCACCGATGGTCATGTACTGGCTTTCGTCAAAGAAGAGCACGGCGGGCAGGGCAAGTTCAGAGGTGAGGATGAGGCTGGAGGTGTCGCCGTCGTCAAGCGGTGTCGCCGCCGCGAGCCGTCCGGAGGAGAAGGGTTGGATCCATGCGCGGGATCCGTCGTATCCGATGCGAAAGCCACGCTCGTCATGCTCGAGTCGGTAGCGGACCCGGTTGGGGCGCCGAAAGGCGTAATTGACTTCCATGACGGAGTCGTCCTGAGTCAGTTTGCCGGCTTTTTTTACGGTGAGGAGCCGGTCGACGAAGACACGCCCGCCTTGGGCGGAGATGGCGTTTTCGAGGATTTCGTGGAGTAGTTGGCGCTCTTGGAAGGGGGTAAGCGCTTCCGCGATATCGTAGTCGATGTCGACGGGGCGCGGGCGTTCTTCGGCAAAGGACGGGCGCTGGGATTTGAGCAACCAAACTGTGCCTCCGATGCTGAGGAGGAGGGCCATGAAAATGCCCGCGATCTGATATGCCAGCATGTGCTGGTGCAGGTGCTGGCGCAACGGGCTGGTGTGCGTGATATTCGGAGGAGGCATTTAGTGTGACGTGCGCCAATCGTTTTGTGCGAAGTTCTATGCTGGGACAAGAAAAAGCGGACGTTCGCGGTGTCAGCTTTCTCCGGGCATTTCGAAGTATTCGTCGAGAATGCCTGGGTTGATGAGGTGTTTTTCGATTTCAAACACGGTCTGGATCTCGCCGTCGAAGAGAACCGTCTCGCGGAAGGGAAAATCGATTCCGTCGATAGTACGGAAATCGCTGAAGATGACCTCAACCAAGGTGGGATCCTCCCCGCGCAGGCGGGCCTGCCGGGAGCGCTGGCGCAGGAGAAAAGAATCTTGGTCGATATAGAAGCGCTGGGAGGCACGGAGCGGACCGGTGTATTTTAGAATGTAGCACCGATGCCCCTCGACTTTATACGTGCCGAGGAAAGACATATATTGGGTTTCCTCGAAGAAGAGCACGGCTGGGATGGCCAGTTCGGAGGTGACGATCAGGCCCGCTGTGCCGTCTTCGCCAAGTGGTTGCGCAGGACTGAGGCGACCGGCGTTGAAGGTTTGCAGCCACGCACGGGAACCGTCGTAGCCGAAGCGCGAGCCACGGTCGTCCTTCGCGAGGCGGTAGCGAACGCGGTTGGGCCGCTTGAAGGCATAGATCGCCTCGAAGGTCATCTCGTCTTGGGTCAGAGCCCCGACTTTCTTCATGGAGAGCATGCGGTCGACAAAGATGCGGCCTCCTTGGGCGGAAATGGCGTTTTCGAGAATCTCGCGGAGCAATTGACGCTCCTGCAGCGGTGAAAGCGCCGGTGAGTCTTCGTTCTCCGTGATATGTGGCTGAACATAAGCCACTTCCGATGCAGGTTCCCCATTCGTGTCCAGCAGCCAAAAAGAGCCGACCGCAATCAAGCTTATACCAAGAATTAGACCGACGACCACGATGGCTGCCGGGTGCTTCGCCGCCACGCGGTTGAAAGGATCGATGTAGGGGTTGCTCGATAGAATCATGTGTCGCCGGAGGCAACTCATCCCGAAGTCTCACAAGCCTCTTGACAAGCAAAACCTTGGCGGGGGCGGTTGCGCCGCCCGGCGACGCGCGGGACACCTGTGAAGCCCGCCTCAGCTCTCCCCCGGCATTTCAAAGTATTCGTCGAGGATGCCGGGGTTGATGATGTATTCGTCGATCTCGAAAACGGTCTGCACTTCGCCGTCGAAGATGACAGTTTCGCGGTAGGGAAAGTCCACGCCATCGATGCTGCGGAAATCGCTGAAAACGACTTGGACGAGCGTATCGTCTTCTCCGCGCAGGCGCGCTTGCCGGGTGCGCTGGCGCAGGACAAAGGATTCACGGTCGATGTAGAAGCGCTGGGAGGCGCGGAGCGGGCCGGTGTATTCGACGACAAAGCAGGAATGCCCTTCGACCTCATCGATCCCGGCGAGGGACATATATTGTGCTTCCTCGAAGAATAGGACGGCGGGGACCGCCAGCTCAGAAGTGAGAACGAGGCCGGAGGCGTCGTCTTCGGCGAGCGGTTGGGCGGCGCCGAGGCGCCCGCGCGCGAACATCTGCCGCCATGCGCGGCTGCCGTCGTAGCCGAAGCGCGACCCGCGGTCGTCGAATTCGAGCCGGTAACGCACGCGGTCGGGGCGCTTAAAAGCGTAGTGCAGGTGAAGCTCGCGGTCGTCTTGCGTGAGGATGCCTGTCTTCTGCACAGTAAGTAAGCGGTCGACGAAGAAATGGCCACCGTGGGCGGTGATGGCGTTGTCGAGGATGCGGTTCAGGGCTTGGCGCCGCTGCAGCGGACTTAGTTCGTCGATGTCACTGAACTCGAGGAGACTGGCGCGCGCAAGGGGGGAGGTCCCCGCAGCCTCACGCTGCGGTTGCAGCATCATGTACCATACGACCGCTGCGATCACGCCGAGGGTGATGAACAGTCCGAGTGCGATGGCAATGATCTGGTATGCCAGCACATTGCGCGCTAAGTGGAAGCGGAGACCGGAAGGGATTTTTCGTCGTAGCGGGCGCATGGCGGTAGAGGGATGTTTATTTCTTAGAAAAATGTGCGGCGGGACAAGCAAAAGCGTCTTGCGGAATGTCCGGTCGGGGTCGATCTTTCCAAGGCTCTTGACGCGATCTATAGAGTAATGGCGATGAAGCATTTTTTTCTGTACTTCACTGCCGCAGTGTTGGCTGCGGTATATCCGGTCTCCGGCATGACTCCCCTGCGGGTGCAGGTTAGTGTGCCGCCGCAGATCTATCTCGCAGAGAAGATCGGCGGAGAGCGCGTTGTGGTTGAGGCTTTCGTGCCGGCGGGTGAGAGTTGCGAGTCGTTTCAGCCACGCCCCGGCCATGTGCGCCGTCTCGCCGGTGCGCGGGTGTTTTTTGCCACGCGCCTGCCGTATGAGGCGGCGCTTCTACCGCGGCTTGGTTCGATCTATCCGGATTTGCGCATCGTCGATACGCTGGACGGGCTGATGCTGCGCGACGAGGCGTGCTGCCCGCACGGGCACCACGGGCACGGCCACGGACATGGCGATCCACACGTTTGGATGAGTCCCCGCCACGCGCTTGCCCAGGCGGCCAACATGCGCGACGCGCTGGTGAAGCTCGATCCCGCCGGCGCGGAAGCGTACGCGGAGAATTACCGGGTTCTCGCGGCGGAGATCAAAGCGCTCGATGCCGAACTGCGGGCGCTGCTCGCGCCCTTCGCCGGGCGTCCGGTGTATGTCTACCATCCGGCTTTCGGATATTTCACCGACGCTTATGGACTGGAGCAGGTGGCCATCGAGCACAACGGAGCGGAACCCAGTCCGGCGCGGCTCGCGCGTCTTGTCGCCGAGGCGCGCGCACAAGGCGTGCGTGTGTTTTTTGTACAGCCCTCGGAATCGACGCGTGCGGCGGCGTTGCTCGCGGATACCCTCGGCGGACGCACTGAGGTGCTCGACCCCATGCGCGCGGACTGGGCGGAAAACATCCGTGACATCGCGCGGGCGGTGGCGGCGTCTTTTGCCGATGCGGAGCCTGTGCAATGAGGAAAGAGGCAGCCGTCCGCTTTTCGGGTGTTTCTTTTGCGTACGGATCGACGCCAGTTCTCGAGGATGTCGATCTCACTATCGGGGCGCAGCAGATGGTCTGCCTTGTGGGTCCCAACGGCGGGGGAAAGACGACGCTTCTGAGGCTTGCGCTCGGTCTCATCGAACCCCGCCGCGGCTGTGTGGAGGTATGCGGTCTGCCGCCGGCCCGCGGGCGGCGGCGGATCGGATACATGCCGCAGCAGATCGATTTTGACGCGCAGTTTCCCATCACCGTGCGCGAGGTGGTGGCGATGGGGCGGCTGAACGGGGCGCGGCCTGGGTTTTTGAGCCGCCGCGACCGTGCCGTGGTCGACGAAGTCCTTGCCGAGGTGGATCTCGACGGGGTCGCGCGGGCACCGTTTGGGTCGCTTTCGGGTGGACAGAGACAGCGTGCGTTGATTGCACGGGCACTCGCGGTGGAGCCGGAGATTCTTTTTCTCGACGAGCCCACGGCGATGGTCGACGCCCGCAGCGAGGCCCGCCTGCTTGCCAAGCTACGCGATCTGCACAGCCGGCTGACTATTGTCATGGTCTCGCACGATGCTGCCTTTGTCGCCAATCTTGTGGAAAAGGTGGTCTGCGTGAATCGCCGTGTTTCCGTCCATCCGGCACAAGAACTCACCCACGGCATGATCCACGAGTTGTACGGTGATTCTATGAAGGCCGTCCTGCACGATCACGATGCCGGCAACGTAAGCGGACACCGCCATGGCTGAACTCCGGGCGATTCTGGTGGACAGCGAGTTCGTCTTTGTGCGCTACGCTTTTATAATGGGGGTGTGTGCGAGTGTGGCCTTCGGTATGGTGGGAAGCCTGGTTGTGGCGCGCCGGGTGACCTATGTCGCCGGGGCCGTGTCGCACGCCGTCCTTGCCGGGATCGGCGCGGCCGTTTTTGCGCAGCGTTCCTATGGTTGGCTTTGGTTTGACCCGCTCTTTGGCGCGGTCCTCGCGGCGTGTGTCGCCGCGCTTCTGCTCGGGCTCGCCCGCTTTGCCGCAACCGAGCGCGAGGACAGCGTGATCGGGGCGATCTGGTCGGTGGGTGTTGCCGTGGGATTGCTTTTTTTCGCCGCCGCGCCGGGCTACACCGATCCGATGAGCTATCTCTTCGGGAATATTCTCCTCATCGGAGTGCGGGACCTTTGGTTGGTGCTCGCCCTTGATGCGGTCATCATCGCGCTCACCGTCCTCTTCTACCCGCAGTTGAAAGCGGTGTGTTTTGACGAAGACTTTGCACGTCTGCGCGGTGTCCCCGTCCGCATGGCGTATACTCTGCTACTGTTGCTTATCGCGCTTACGGTGGTTCTACTCATATCCATCGTCGGGATGGTGCTGGTCGTGGCGCTGATGACGCTGCCTGCGGCCGCCGCAGGGCGGTTTACCCGGTCGCTTTGGCAGATGATGGCGCTCGCTTCTGTATTCTGCCTTGTTTTTGTGACCGGCGGATTGGTTCTGAGTTTCCGAGCGGACCTTCCCACGGGCCCCACGATTATTCTCGTGGCGGGCGCCGGCTACGCCTTGGCGCTTAGCGTTCGGTCGGTGGCGCGCATTTTCGCGCCGCAGGCTCAGTAGCTAACAGAATACCGGGCACCGGAAGCGTCTTCGAAAAAGATCGTTCGGCTATCGCTATCGACGCCCGCAAGGCGAAGCCCGTGGCCTTCGTGTACAAGACTGCCTGGAACGAAGGCGACGCCGCCGATGACGACGCGCGTTGCGGCGGCGTCGGATTGAACGTGTTGGATGCGCAGGGTTTCCACATAGGCGGATACACCGGGGTCGCGCTCCGCGAAGCCGGTTGCGGCCGGATCGCCTGCTTCCCCCAAGGAGGAGGTTCTTTCCCTGTCATTGGCGGTTTCCGCCGCAGAATCGATTAGCATTTCCGCGGACGCGGGTTCGGGTGCGTGTCCGGGTTCCGACATAAAGAAGGGCAGGGTTTCGGTGCTCCACCAGACAGCGAGCGCGCTTGCCGTAAGGCCGGCGGCGATTGTCAGTAGTTTGACGACGCGCTTGTTCGGCGACTGTTGCCTGCCCGCTTTGATCGCATTGCT
>SKLD01000277.1 GCA_007123395.1 Opitutales bacterium | reverse complement strand
GCATCGAGCGCAGGTCGTGTCCATCAAGCAGGATGCTGCCGACGGTCGGATCGTAAAAGCGCACAATGAGTTTGGAGAAGGTTGACTTGCCCGCTCCGCTCGGGCCGACAAGGGCGCACACCGTGCCCGGCTTGATGGATAAGTCGATATCGTGAAGCGCGGTCTGCTCGCCGTAGGTGAAGGTAACGCCGCGGAAGGTGAGGGCACCGGAGGCCGGGCCGGGGTCGACGGGTGCCTCCGGATCGCGGATCATCGGCTCTGTGTCCATCACTTGACGCACGCGGGCGAAGGCCCCCTCCGTGCGCTGCCATTCATTGAGCGCGCGCACGAGGCGCTTTACGGCGTCGACCGTGAAGAAGAGCCCGCCGCCCATGGCGAGAAAGACCGACGAGCCCAGCCCCTGGTTGTAGGCGTAGAGAAATGCGCAGGACAGCACAGTGACGGCGACTAGCTCCATGAGGGGCTGCGTCATCAGGTAATACTTTGTCATCTTCATCGCATAGGCGAAGTAGGCGCGCAGGCGCTCATCGAAGCGCACGCTCTCGTGCTCCGCCCGGTTGAAGGCGCGGACCTCGGCGGCGGCGCGGAGATTCTCTGAGATGGCCTCGGACACATCGCCGAAAGCGTCCTGCATCTGGCGCCCGCGGCGACGCAGGTGCCGTCCGATCATCCGCACAGGGATGATCATCAGCGGGACGATGGCAAAGAGCAGCAGGATGAACCCGATATCCGCTTCCCGAGCGGACAAAAAGACAAGAAACCCGAGACCGCCCAAAAAGATGAACGGCTGGAGCACGCCCTCCTTGATGAGGATGATGACCGTATTCTGGATCTGCGTTGTATCGGCGGCGAGGCGCGCGACGATGTCGCCGGAGCGTTCGCGTTCGAAGAAGCCGAGGTGCAGCCGCTGCAAGTGATCAAAGAGGTCCTTTCTGAGGCGCATCAGCACGGACTGGCCCACCCGGTTGAGGAGAAACTGGTTGGCGTAGAGCGAAACACCACGGGCCAAAAAAATCGTCGGCAGCAAGCTGGCGATGAAGATCTGATAGCCGAGGCTGTGGTCAACGTCATGGGCTTCAAAAAACCCCGCAAACACCCGCTGCATGAAAAACGGCGCGCCGAATCCGCTCGCCGCTCCCGCCGCCGCCCCGCACAACATTGCGATGACAAACGCCCGTCGGTGTGGCCGCAGGTAGGGCACAAGCGTTATCCACTGTTTCCACATGGGAGCAGAGTGTGCCCGCCGCGCGACCGCTGACAATGCCTTTCGTGGCACGCGCCTTCTGCGTATTCTTGGAAGCATCCATTTAATCCGCGGATCGGATAAGGCGGAATTTCGCGGAGGCGGAAAAATTTCCCGAAAATTCTCTTGTCATCCGTGCGGTCTTTTATTCAGTTCAACTTATCCGGTTTAGAAGAAAATCTTTCCGCGGTTGTGTGAGGTCGGTTTGTCGGCGTATGCCAGGCGTGCTCCCCGTTTCGTCCACGACCACGGATTCCATGGTCAATCCCAACCCGCACCGCCATGCAGAAAACAAACCTAATCAAAATCACGTGCGGCGCGCTGTGCGCGTCACTCCTCACACCCGCAGCCCTCTTGGCCGCCCCACCGCCGACGATAACTTATCAAGGAAAGGTTACCGTTGACGGGGCCGCTTTCGACGGCACGGGGGACTTTCAATTCGCCCTTGTCGACGATGGCACCGAAAACGTTCGGACAGCCCAAGCAACGGCCGTTGTCCACAATGGTTTTGTAACCGAGATCATTGTGAATGACGGCGGCCACGGCTACGTCGAAGCGCCCGGGGTTGAAATCACGGCACGCGGTCATGTCGTCGCTCAGGCGGCGGCCAAGGTCGAAGACGGACAACTGGTCTCCATCAGCGTCACGAATGCCGGTGACGGAACACTTCCGGCGGCCAATGTTTCCATCGATGATCCTCCGCCCGCCTCCATACAAACGCTCTGGAGCCACGACGGCAGCTCCACTGGCGGAGGACCGCCGGATACTTACGTTCCGCTCGAGGTGCGGGAGGGTGTGTTTTCCCTGGCTCTCGGCGGCGCGGGCATGGAACCGCTCAGCGAAGGTGTTTTCAAAGACGCACCCGTGTTTCTGCGCGTATGGTTCGACGGGGGCTCTGGCGTTGAGCAACTCACGCCCGACGCAGAGCTGACTTCCGTCCCCTTTGCTCTGCGCGCCGCATGGGCCGCTTCGTTGGCGGACGGTTCCCTCTCTTCGGATGCGTTTGCCGCAGGCGCGGTGGCGGATGCTCTGGCTGCCGAAGGCATCCACGTGCCCGCCTCCAGTTCGTCTCCGTTGGAGTTTCGGCTGGCCCATCACCCCGTCCTGCGTGTGGAACCTGCGGCGGTTGCATCGGAGTTCCGTCCCAACGTGATCCTGGGAGCCCCGAGCAATGAGGTGGACGGGGCCTCGGTGTTCGGGGCGACCGTCGCCGGCGGTTCGAACAATACGGCGGGAGGCAGCGAGGCGGTCGTTTCGGGAGGATTCAACAATGTCGCGGACGGTGGGTTTTCAAGCGTTGGCGGAGGCGCTGGTAATCGTGCTTTGGCGACGTACTCGACCGTCGCCGGTGGCGATGGAAACGAGGCAGACGGATCCCGCTCAACAGTCGGGGGAGGCGAAGGCAACCGGGCCGACGGCAATCGATCCACCGTGGCTGGCGGTGACAGCAACGAAGCCAGCGGCAGCCGCGCGTTTGTCGGAGGAGGATCGGAAAACGTTGCGAGCGGAAGTTCGTCCGTCGTGCCGGGCGGCATGGACAACGTGGCGGAAGGTGCTTTGAGCTTTGCCGCGGGCCGCCGCGCCCAGGCGGATCACACTGGCACATTTGTATGGAGTGATTCCTCTGTTTCTCCGTTTACGAGCACGGGAAATAATCAGTTCCTCATCAATGCTGCCGGAGGGGTGGGTATAAACACGAACGAGCCTTCCGGCGCGTTTCACGTGGTCGGCGGACATGCCGCCATCGGCGGGTTCGATGCGGACGACCGGCTGGGCGTGGGCACGGACAATCCTTGGAACACACTGCATGTCGTGTCCAATGATGAACAGGGGCCCTTCCGTGTCGCTGTGGGCAGTAACAGCAACACTGCGTTTCGAATTTACCCGAACCGCGCAACAGGGATTGGTGGCAGCTGGAATGAAAACGATATACCCGAGCGGGGATTGAGGGTGCACGGCGAAACGCACTTCGGTGATAAAGTGGGAATCAACACCACCGAGATACGCTCTAACGCCAACTTCCACATTAGAAACCCAGGTTTCGGAGACAATATCCTTCTGGAAGGCTACACAGGAACCGCATGGTCGATGGCAGCCCTTTCTACGGGGCGGCTTTCATTCTCCTACGGCGAAGACGTCGCAGGCTCAATGAGCATCAGGGCATACATCGAAACCGACGGAAGATACACGAGGGCGTCTGACCGTCGACTGAAGGACGATGTCCGGCCCTTACAAAACCTTCTGGGGCGGATCCGTGAGTTGGAACCGGTTAGCTATCGGATGATCCGGGACGATACGGGGCTCAATTTCGGTTTCATTGCTCAAGAGGTGAAATCGCTTTTTCCGGCTATTGTCTCAGGTCAGGATCAAGAGTATCTTACCCTCAGCTACGACACCTTCGCCGTCCTCGCCATCCAAGCCGTTCGCGAACAGCAGGAGATCATCGAGGAGCAGGCTGCCGAGATTCAGGGTCAGGCTGCGGAGATCGCGGAACTCCGGGAGCAATTGGAGGTTCTCGCGGAAGCCGCCGCCCGCGGCGAGGAAATGGAGACACGGCTTGCCCGTATCGAGGGATGGCTCGAATCCGTGGAACTTGTTAGCCAGTGAGTGTCATGGCATTGTTAAGCGAGAACAGCAGGCCCCGAGCATCGGCCTTCCGCTTGTGGTCCACCGCCGCGTATTTGGCCATGTGGGTGGTTGCCGGATCTGCCCACGGGCAGGAAGTGCGCCTCGAGCCTCAAGTCATCGGTGGCGGCGGCGGCCACGGGAGCAGCGGCTCCTACGCGCTGAGCGGCACCCTTGGCCAACCCGCCGCCGGGCCTTCGGAGGCGGCGACCGTGGCCGTGCACGCCGGGTTCTGGACAAGCGGACTGAGTGTTGTTGTTGAGCCCGGTGATTCCTTCGAAGAGTGGATGGATTCGCTGCCGACGGATCAACAGCCGCCCCCCGGTGAGCGCGGGCCGGAGGATATGCCCGCCATGGATGGCGTTAGCAACCTGCTCAAATACGCCCTTGGCATCCCGCCGATGACGGCGGCGGCGGACGCGGCCCCGCTGGTCGTGATGCACGACGGCTATCTCGGGATCGAAATGGAGCGCTCCGTTGACGCGGCGGCGGCGCTGGGCATCGAAGTTTCGGAGGATTTGTCTCTGTGGTTGGAAGCGGCGCATGTGGAACATGATCTCGGGCCCGCGCCTGACGGGAGGGAGCGCGTCCGACTCCTCACCGGCATCCGGCCCGAAGACGCCGCCCGGTATTTCCTCAAGCTGCGCGTCACGGCAGAGTAGGGGCTTCGCCTTCCGGAGCGTCGGATCGATTTTCGGGTTGGCGCGGGCGGCGATGGGGGCTTGTGTGGTTCCTTTTCGCCCATGAATGTGTCCAACGACAAAGTATTGCGGATCGGGATGGCGGGGCTCGGTGTCGTCGGCCAAGGGGTCTGGAAACACCTCGACAGCCACCGCGGTCCGTTGGAGGAACGGCTCGGCGCCCGCCTTGAGTTGTATTGCGCCGCCGTGCGCGATCCTTCCCGCGCGCGGGCCGTCGAGATTCGGCCTGACCAATTTCGCCGCGACCCCGTCGAGGTGGCGACCGATGCCGAGGTCGACCTTTTCTGCGAACTCATGGGCGGGACGGATGTCGCGCTCAAAGCGACGCTCGCCGCTCTGGAAGCGGGCAAAATGGTGGTGACCGCGAACAAGGCCCTGATCTGCGAGCACGGGGAGGCGATCTTCGCGGCGGCGGCGCGCAACGACGCCCGGCTCTACTTCGAGGCCAGCGTGGCCGGCGGCATCCCCATTATCAAGGCACTGCGCGAGGGCCTCGTGGCCAACCGCTTTCCGCTCATTTACGGCATCCTCAACGGCACCTGCAACTACATCCTCACCCGCATGGAAGCGGAGCGGCAGGGCTTCGAAACGATCGTCGCCGACGCGCGCCGCCTTGGCTACGTGGAGGCCGACGAGGCGCTCGACCTCGACGGCTGGGACGCCGCCCACAAAGCCGTTATTCTTGCCTACCTCGCCCACGGTCACTGGTTCAGCCTCGATGAAATGCCGGTGCGCGGCATCCGCGAGGTGACGCTCGACGACATGGACTGGGCCGACCGCCTCGGCTACCGCATCAAGCTGGTGGCCATGGTCCGCCGCGATTTCAAGACCGACAAAGTCTTCTGCTGCGTCGAGCCCATGCTGCTGCGCAAAGATCTCGTTCTTGCCAAGGTCGACGGCGTCTACAACGGGGTCTCCGTCCTCGGCGATGTCGTTGGCGAGAGCATCTACATCGGGCGCGGCGCCGGTCAGGATGCCACTGCGAGCGCCGTCATCAGCGATATTGTCGACGCCGCCATCGACCGGCTTCACGGAGTGCCCGCGTTCATGCCCACGTTTGTCTCCGGGCGGGTGGCCTTCGCCCCCCTCGACGAAGTCCGCCGAGCCTATTACCTTCGGTTGAGCGTGGTGGACCGCCCCGGAGTCCTCGCCGAAGTCTCCACCATCACCGCCCGGCACGGAGTGAGCATCGAGAGCGTTCTCCAAACCCCTGGGCGCGAGGAGGACCGCGCCCACCTTGTTCTCACCACCCACGAATCCAGTGAGAAACAGGTCCGTGACGTCGTCGCCGACCTGCGCGAAGACCGCGCCGTCCTAGATCCCCCGTTGGTCCTGCCGATGCCGGATCTCAACGGACGCTAGCGCGCGATTTCTACGCCTACGCCGAAGCTTCCGCGCGGTACGCCACCCGCTTGTTCGCCGCCGCCAGCGGCAGCCCCGACACCATCTCCACCGGCGCGGCCTGCGGCGGTTTCTTCAGCTTTTGCAATGCCGCTGCCCCGCCGCCCTCTGTCAGCCACTTCTCCGTTCCCAGCACGCGGCCGTGCGTCATGAAACGCAGCCGCAGGCGCAGCAGTTCGTGCGCGGGCAACTCACCGCCCGAGGCGAGGGCCTGCTCGAGGGCGGCCCCATCCACGCGCCCGCCTGTGCCGCCGCGTCTTTGCGCCGCACCCTTGCCGAGCATCAGCAAGCGGTAGCGCGCCAGCGCGCCCGCCTCCCCGCCGTCGCCCGGACGGCACTTCGCCAGCGAGGCGCGCAGGTCTTCAT
>SKLD01000330.1 GCA_007123395.1 Opitutales bacterium | reverse complement strand
GCCGCCGGGAACGCCCCCCGCCGCCGCCCGGCCACGACAGCACCCGCCACGCCCCCCTTCCACGACGACTGCCGACCAAAGGTCTGGCAGCTACTGAGATACACCCGCCGCGCCAACAGTAGGTGCGCGACCTCGTGTCCGCACCACGCCACCGCCGGGACCGCCCCCCGCCGCCGCCCGCACGCGACAGCACCCGCCACGCCCCCCTTCCACGACGACTGCCGACCGGAGGTCTGGCAGCTACTGAGATACACCCGCCCCGCCAAAGTAGGTGCGGGAGCTTGCTCCGCACCACGCCAACGCCAAGACCGCCCCCAGCCGCCGCCCGCGCACGCAACACCAACCACGCCCGCCCCTCAGGCCGCGTCTTTCTTGGACTTGCGCTTGATTTTGGGTCCGGCAACGCCGTCGACGACGGCCCGGTTGATGACGACTTCCTCCACATCGTCCATCGACGGCAGTTCGTACATGATGTCGAGCATGATGCCTTCCATAATGGAGCGCAGGGCACGGGCGCCCGTTTTCAGCTCGATGGCACGCCGCGCGATGGCGGAGATGGCGTCGCGGGTAAAAGCCAGCTTGACCCGGTCGAGGGCAAAGAGCTTCTCATACTGCTTGGAAAGCGCGTTCTTCGTGTCGAGGAGGATGTGCTCCAGTTGGTCGACGGTCAGCTCTTCGAGAACCGAAACAACGGGGAGCCGTCCGATAAACTCCGGAATGAGGCCGAAGCGCACGAGATCCTCGGGCGCGATTTTGGAGAGGACTTCGCGCTCGTCGACCTGCTCGGCCTTGGCGGATTCCCAGCCGATCGTTCCCTTGCCGAGGCGGCGGCGGATAATGCCCTCCATACCCACAAACGCGCCCCCGCAAACGAAAAGGACGTTCGTGGTGTCGATTTGGATATACTCTTGGTTGGGGTGCTTGCGCCCGCCCTGCGGCGGCACGTTGCACACCGTGCCTTCGAGGATTTTGAGGAGGGCCTGCTGCACGCCCTCACCGGAGACATCGCGGGTAATGGAGACGTTTTCTGTCTTGCGGCCGATCTTGTCGATTTCGTCCACGTAAATGATGCCGCACTGGGCGCGCTTGACATCGAAATTGGCGTTCTGGAGGAGGCGCAGGACGATGTTCTCGACATCCTCGCCCACGTAGCCGGCTTCCGTCAGGGTGGTGGCATCAGCGATGGCAAAGGGGACGTCGAGGATGTTGGCGAGTGTGCGGGCGAGCAGGGTCTTGCCGCTGCCGGTGGGACCGAGAAGGAGGATGTTACTCTTCTCTATGGTCACGTCGCGCAGGGCCGCCGGGGTGTCGGCAGCCGGACCGGCGACAGAGTTGAGCCGCTTGTAATGGTTGTAGACGGCCACGGAGAGCACTTTTTTAGCGCTCTCCTGCCCGATGATGTGCTGATCGAGTTCCGCCTTGATCTCATGCGGCTTAAGCAGCTTGAAAGCCTCGCCGCCCGTCTTCGTCTCGGGCTCGCGTAACTCGCGGTCAATGATCGTTTTGCAGACGTTCACGCACGAATCGCAGATATGCACGCCGGCCGGACCCGCAATCATCTTGCGGACTTCAGCCTGCGATTTTCCGCAGAAGCTGCAAAACGTCATTTTCGATGGCTTCGCCACAAACGACTCCTTACTTCGATGCCTCCGCCTTGGCCGCGGGACGCGGTTTGACCTCGATCACCGTGTCAACGATCCCGTAATCGCGCGCCTCGTAGGCGGTCATATAATAGTCCCGGTCGGAATCCTTTTCGATGCGCTCGACAGGCTGGCCGGAGTGCTCCGCAAGGATTTCATTGAGCGTTTGCTTCCAGCGCACGATTTCGCGCGCGGCAATGGAGATGTCCGAGGTCTGCCCCGTCGCGCCGCCGGACGGCTGGTGGATCATAAGACGGCTATGCGGGAGGGCGTAGCGCTTGCCGGGAGTGCCCGCCGCGACAAGGACAGTGGCCATGCTCGCGGCCTGCCCCATGCAGTAGGTTTTGATGTCGCAACTGAGGAAGCGCATGGTGTCGTAGATTGCCATGCCGTCGGTCACGCTCCCGCCCGGACTGTTGATATAGAGCTGGATGTCCTTCTTCGGATCCTCCATCTGCAAAAGCAGCATCTGTGCGATGACGCCGTTGGCCACATAATCGTCGATCGGCGTGCCGATGAAAATAATGCGGTCTTTGAGCAGGCGACTGTAGATGTCCCAGCTCTTTTCGGTGCGGCCGTCGCTCTCAACGACGTGCGGAAGCGGAAGGTAATAACTCATTGCAAAAAAATGGCTCGGATGCCGGCCCGCAGGATTACGACGCGGCATCGTTCGCTTCAGAAACCTTAGACTCCTTGACGAGGAAATCAAGCGTCTTCCCGAAGAGCACCTGGCGCTGGATGCGCAAGAGTTTGGAACGGTCTTTCTGCAACTCGCGCACAAACTCCTCCACCGGCGTGCGCTGGCGCGAAGCCATGGCCATGATCGCCTGCTGCAAATCCTCCTCTTCGAGCTTGATCTCCTCTTCCTTGGCAATGCGGGTGAGGATGAGCTGCACCTTGAGGTCACGGCGCGCAATCTGCTCGGACTGCCCGTGCAGCGCTTCTTTGTTCTTCTCGAACTCCTCTTCCTTGATGCCGCGCTGCATGTTCTCCACCATGATGCGGCCCATGACGTTCTGCGTCTCCGATTCGACAGCCGACTCCGGCAGGGCGAACTCCACCCGCTGGCTCAGGAAATCAACGATCTGCTGCCGCTTCGCGTTCTCGGCCTCACGCTTTTTCGCGGTTTCGAGGTCGGTGAGGACGCGGTCTTTCAGTTCTTCGACAGACTCCACCTGCACCGACTTGAGGAAAGTCTCGTCCAGCTCGGGAAGGCGGCGCTCGCGCACTTCCTCCACCTTCACGGCATACTGCGCCGTCTTGCCGCGCAGATCCTCGACGGGAAAATCCTCCGGGAAGGTGTGCTCGACGGTCTTCTCGTCGCCCGCCGCCATGCCGACGATCCCGTCGACGATGGCCGGGACACCGTATTGCTTGGCCTCGTCGGTGCCCGCCTCTTCCCATGTGCTCTCTGCCTTGCCCCACACCCGCAGGCGCGGTTCGTCGCCCAGCTTGGGCTCGATTGGTTCGCCGTCCACCGTGCCCTCGTATCCGAGCCGCACGTAGTCCCCCTGCCCGGCGGCGCGCTCCACCACCGTGAAGTCGGCGCGCTCGCGGCGCAGGCGCTCGATCGCCTCGTCGACCTCCTTGTCGCTAACCTCGGTGGAGGGCGGCGTGGTCTGGATGCCCTTGTAGGGCGGCAGTTCAAAGGGCGGCGTGACGTCCACCGTGATCTCCACCGTCGTCTCCTCGCCCGGCTTGAAGGTCTCGCCCTCGCCGAACTTCACCACCGAGTAGACGTCGAAGTCAGAGTCCTCAAGGGCCTGTTGGTAGACCTTGCGAGAGACGGCGCGATTGAGTTCCTCGCCGATTTCCCGGCGGTAGCGCTGGCGGATGACGTTTTCCGGTGCTTTGCCGGGCCGGAAGCCAGGCACACGGGCCTGCTTCGCGATAGTCTTGAGGACGGTCTTCTCCTCGGACGCGATTTCCTCACCACTGACGGTGACGAGCAGGTTCTTGCGGGTTTCGCTGATATCGTTGGCGGTTACGTTCACTGCGGATGTGTGTTTGCGGTATTCGCTTGGTAAAAAGAAAAACGGATAGCCAACACCCTGCGGCAAGCACGGTCAAACAGAATTCGGCGGCCGGCGAAACACCGGAAGGTGCTCCGCGTATGAGGCGCGGACGCGGGTTACTCGTGCCGCAGGGCGTCGATGGGATCGAGGCGGGAAGCCTTGAGGGCGGGGAAAAACCCGAAGGTGATGCCCACCGCGGCGCTGATCGTGAAGGCGAGGACGACCGCCTGTTCGGAGAGCGCGGCGGGCCAACCCGCGTAGTGCGCGATCACGTTTGTGGCGGCCACGCCCGAGAGAATCCCCAGCAGTCCGCCGAGGACGCTGAGCAAGACCGCCTCGGTGAGGAACTGGAGGAGGATGTGCTTGCCGTGCGCGCCCACGGCCATGCGGATGCCAATTTCGCGGGTGCGCTCGGTCACGCTCACGAGCATGATGTTCATGATTCCGATGCCGCCGACGAGCATCGACACCCCGGCGATGGAGGCGAGAAGCGCCGTCATCACCCGCGAGGTCTCCGTCGCCATGGCAGCGACCTCCTCCTGCGTCTGCACGGTAAAGTCGTCGTCCTGGTCCGGGGCGAGGCGGTGCCGCTCGCGCAGGAGGTCGGTAATCTTGAGGCGGGCGATGTCCATGGCGTCGGCGTCATACACCTGCACATTGATGACCATCGCGTGGCTACGGCCGGAAATCCGCTGAAACCCGGTCGTGTAGGGCACGATGATGATGTCATCCTGCACGGACCCCATGAGCGACATGCCCTTGGAGGAGAGCACGCCGATGACGGTGAGCGGCAGTCCCCGCACCCGGATGGTTTCGCCGACGGGGTCCGTCCCCTCGAAAAGCTCGTCGACAATGGTCTGACCCACGACACACACTTGCCGCGCGAGCGCGACATCCTCCTCGTCGAACATGCGCCCGGCCTCAAGAGGCCACTGCCGGATCTGGAGGTAATCGGCCGATTGCCCGTAGATGCGCGTGAACCAGTTGCGGTTGCCGTAGACGACCTGGCGCTGCGAACGCACCTCCGGACTCGCCGCCACGACCTCGGGGATCTCCTCCCGGATGGCACGGGCGTCTTCCACCGTGAGCGTGTTCGCGCTGCCGCCGCCGATGCTCACGCCGCCGAGCTGCCGGGCGCCGGGAAAGACGAGAACGACGTTCTGTCCAAGGCGGCTCACCTGCTCCTCCACCTCCGCGCGCGCTCCCTCGCCGAGGCTGACCATCGTAATGACCGCACCCACGCCGATGATGATCCCGAGCGCGGTGAGGAGCGAACGCATGAGGTTGCGCCCGATGGCGCGCAGCGCGATGCGGAAAACAATGAGAAACTTCATGATGCCTCTGAGGGTTCGGACAGGGTTTCGCCAACCGGATGCTCGCGGTCGAAGGCATCGCGCAACTCCTTCGCCGACTGACGTCCGGCCACCGGTTCGTCCCGCACGACGCGGCCGTCGCGCAGGACGACCACGCGCGAGCAGAACCGGCTCATCTCCGGCTCGTGCGTGACAAGGATGACCGTGAGCCCTTCCTTGTTCAGTTCCTGAAAGAGGTCCATAATCTCGAACGACGTGCGTGTATCCAAATTTCCCGTCGGCTCATCGGCGAGGAGAAACGCGGGGTTGTTTACGAGCGCACGCGCGATGGCCACCCGCTGCTGCTGCCCGCCGGAGAGCTGGTTCGGATGATGCCGCGCACGGTCGGCCAGCCCCACCCGCTCAAGCGCTTCCTCCGCGCGTCGCCGCAACTCACGCCGCGTAATGCGGTCGGGATGGTAGAGCATGGGCATCTCGACATTCTCCAGCGCGCTCGTGCGCGAGAGCAGGTGAAAGTCCTGAAACACGAAACCCAGCTTGCGGTTGCGCAGGTCCGCCCGCTTGTCGCGGGAAAGCCGGGCGACATCAACGCCGTCGAGGAGGTAGCGCCCCGGCCCCGGCCGGTCGAGGCAACCGAGGATGTTCATCAGGGTCGACTTACCCGATCCGCTCGGCCCCATGACCGCGAGCATCTCGCCGCGGCGGATCATCAGGTCGACCCCGCGCAGAGCGGCCACCCGGCTGCCCCCCGATCCGTAGGTCTTGTGGACGCCCTCCAGCGCAACCACGGCTTCTCCGGCCTGATCTGTCATGACAAATTCAATACTGTGCCTGGCGTCCCCGCAGGAAAGAAGGTCCATCGCCCCGCCCGCGGTCGGCCGTCGCCCGCACGGCCAATCCCGTGACAAGGCGGTCCCCCTCGGCGACGCCCTCCAGCACCTCGGAATACACGCCGTCGGAAATCCCGATACGCACCCACCGTTCCTCCAGTCGACCGTCATCGGGCTGCCAATACACCCGCCGCCAGTCGCCTTCGCTCTCCGGGCGATCGCGCTCCCTCACGGCGACTCCGTCCGGCAGGCGTGCGCGCAAGGCGGTGTTTCGGACACGCAGGGTAGTCTCGCGTTCATCCGTGATCACGTGGACCTCCGCCGTCATCCCCGGCTTGAGGCGCAGGTCGCTGTTGTCGACAAGCACGACAGTGTCGTAGGTCACGACGTTGTTCACCATGATGGGCGCGTTGCGGATCTGCGAGACCCGGCCCGCAAAACGTTCGCCGCGGTAGGCGTCCACGACAAACTCCACGCGTTGACCCACCTCGATCCGCCCGATATCCGCCTCGGGCACATGCGTGTTGATCTTCATGCGCGCGAGGTCTTCGG
>SKLD01000233.1 GCA_007123395.1 Opitutales bacterium | reverse complement strand
TCAGCACATGAGCATGACCGGATGGAAGAGCTGGTTCCTCATTGACGAGGGTGTTGTTGCGTTGGGCACCGGTATCAGCGTGGGTAACCAGCAACACACGGAGCCGGTCTTTACCACCCTCAATCAAACCCGCTACAGCGGTGGAATCTGGCTGTCCGGAGAAGATGAACCGGTCTTTGCCGAACTTCCCTTTGAGACCGAGTCAACCGACTTGGACTGGGTATGGCATCGGGATATTGGCTACGTTCTCATGGGAGAAAATGATCCGCTCCGGGTGACGGCCGAAACCGTCACCGGAAGTTGGGCCGATGTCGGAACGAGTAGCGGATCGGTCACGGGAGATGTCTTTACTTTGTATTTCGACCATGGGTCCCGCCCAGTGGGAAAATCGTACAGTTACATGGTTTTGCCAGCCTCCACCCCGGAGCAAACCATGGCCTACGCGCAAAATCCGCCCGTCGAGATCATCCGTCAGGACGGCTGGGTCCATGCCGTGCGGCACAAGCGGACTGGCGCGATCTATGCCGCCTTTCTGGGGGAGCAAATCCTCAACCTAGGGGACGGGAAGTCCATTTACGCGAGTGATCCGGTTTTGTTGATGCTAACGCCGCTGCTGGGGCAGTGGACGCTCGTCGCCTCCGATCCGCGCTTCTCCCTTACTTCCGCAACCATCGAGCTGACCGGCTTTGAAATGGAGGGCGAAGGGCTCACGCCAGTCGGGACAACCGGTGACCGCTATGAACTGGAGATCGTATTCCCGCAGGGGGATTATCGGGGAAGCCGCGTGATGCACCATTTTATCATGCCCGGACATCCGCTCTATGATTTGGGGACAACCGAGACGCTTGAAGACGGATGGATCCGGTCCGGCGGATTCGGCCCGCTCAAAGCGTATGAAGACGGATGGGCTTACTATGCCGGACGCGGATGGGTGTATTTGCGCTCCGATTCTTCCGAGAACATTTTCATTTATGACGCCGCTTCGGGTCATTGGCTCTGGACCTCGGCTTCACTGCCCGGTTACGCTTACGATTTAGTTGCGCGCGAATGGGTCGCGACGGGAAACCCGTGAGCCATGGGAAACAGCAATTTGCCTTCGTTCACCACAAAATCCAATAAGATGATTATGAAATTAAAACAACTATACCTCCTCTCTTTTGCTTCGGTTGCGCCATTCGCGCTGGCGGAAAACGGCAATGAAAATGGAAACGGCAACGGTGCCGATGCCGTTCTCTTCTTCAGCGACTTCGAAACGGAGTCCGTAGGCGACGATACATCAACGGAACCCAGTGGCATCATCGGGTTGCGCCCGCTCTTTCCGGGCGCGACCATTCGCGGCGACGAAACCGCCACCCCGTTTGGAGAAGGGAATCAATTCGTCGAATTCGCCGGGGCAAACTCCCGTGTGCCCGTGCATACGACAGCGGTCCCCCCGGAGGCCTAACTTGCGCAGGCGGTTATGGTTGCCTTCGATCTCTATGAACCGGACGGTTTCGGTGGACGCACGCTGATGGGGCTGGGCTCGGGGCAATGGGTTCCCGAGGTGAACTTCCAGACCGAGATCTTCGCCATTGAGATCAACAACGGATTTCTCGCGGGCGGCTTGCGTGCATCCAATGTTTTCGGCGCATTACCTGTGCTTGCAATAGAGCAACCGTACCGCCTCTTCATGCTGATGAACCTCTCCGAGGTGTCGAAGGACTTTGTCGATCCCGACGGTTTTGAATCGTCCCTCGAGCAAGGCGAAATGGAGATCTGGGTCTATGACTACATGGAGGGTGAATACATTTTCGGCGGCCGTTGGGAATCGACGCAGGATAACATCGACGATACGATCGGGTTTGTCTTCCGTCACTTCAGCGCCGACAATAACAAAATCTATTTCGACGATCTTCTCATCGCCACTGAGTTCGATTGGGCCGTCCGGAACCTTGGAAACGGTGATCCCGTTGAGCCGACGGAATGGCATGGGTATGAGATCGATGCGGGCGGATGGGTCGACACCGGCGATTGGATGGGCGTGTTGTTTGTCACGCATGATCCATGGGTTTACAGCTATGATCTCGCCAAGTGGCTCTACATTCCGGAGAGCTCCGTTGACATGGACGGTGGTTGGACTTTCGTGACCGCTCCTTTGACGAGCGGTGAATAAGGAGGGTATGAAAGGCTGAGGCAGCGACAAGCCTTGCCCGACGTGACACGCGGAGCGTCTCCCGCTAACGGAGGCGTCTCCGCGTTTTTTTTCGCGGGGCGGGCACCGCCTTGAGGCGTGGACGCGTGATGCCCATGGGCAGGCGTTCAGCGCCTTCGAGGTAATCGAGGTGGTGGACTAAGAGGGGACTATCGGTCAGACAGATGTGTCCCCGAGCCATTCGATCCCGTGTGGGCGAAGATCCAACTCAATGCTGGAGCCATCCGGATAATAAACGGTGGTCCGTTGTTTCTCGCCGCTGTTGTTGGCGACGGCGAAGCATTTGGAATCCTCGTAGAAGGCGCAGTCGGTGAGGGGATTGGTCGAGAAGGCTCGTTCGACGAGATCTTCGCGACCGGCTGCCCAGAGAATGGAGCGGTAGAGGACACGCGCATTGGGCAGAGAATAGGGGAGTTCGGCCATGAAGACCGCCCGGCCTTTGCCAAAGGGATGGGCCGTCACCAGAAGGTGCCCGTCGTGTTCATAGATTGCCGTGGTTGTGGGATCCGTCGCGAAGACATGGCTGTGACGGATACCCGGATCGAAGGAGTCGGCGGTGTCCGCGCGGATGAAATGGTCGGATTCTACGGTGAGACGCGGGCATGCGGTCTGCACGCTGTGCCCGAGTTCCTTCTCTACCCCGAAGACATCCGAGAGCTGGAAGAAGCGTCCTTCGTGAAAGTGGGCGGTGGGTGCGCGGCATCCGATGAGACCGCCTCCGCTGTCGACGAAGGCCCGCACGGCGGCGGCGACCTTGGGATTTATCCACCAATGGCCGCCGCTCCACGCCGTATCGGCGTCGCCGTCATTGATAATCACGGAGATATCCCCGGGGACACCGCTTTGTTCGATTTCGGCAAGGCTCAGCCATTCCACCTCGACGGGTAGTCCGGCGAGGCACTCCAGAAGATTGGTTCCCGCTACTTGAATGACGTCCGGGCGCTTGATGAGGAATTTTTGCGGAATGCCAAAACTGTTGATCCATGCGCGGCGCTTGCCCCATGCATTGAGAATTGCGACTTTCACCGGACCTTTCCACGATTGACTGCCCCGCGTGCGCTCATGGAGTTCACGGAATTCTTCGCAGATACCGCGCACGTGGTCGACGAAGTCGGGAAACTTTGTCGCGAGGCTGAGGTAGCCACCGTATCCGATTCGGTCCACAGGTTGGCGCAGCATGGCCCGCCGGATTTTCAACCAGTTCGAGAGGGATTCCTCGATGGGGTTGCCGCCGTCCGCGAAGACATCGGGAAAGAAATACGGGTAGAAGCGCAATTCTTTAACTTGCGGCCCGGGTGCGTCGGAGACGCGCCGCAGTGCCACCCCATCCTCCGCCGCGCCGATATGGATATCGACGCCCATCTTCTGGAATGCCGGGCTGTAGGGTTCCACGCCCGTCCAGTGGTCACCCCAGAAAATGCCTGTGCGCTTTCCGCGTGCGTTGGCCCGCTCCACCATTTCGCGCCCGAAATCCACGACAAAGCGGTGGATGAACTCAATCCAATCGAGGTAGCGTTGGCTGGGAACCCGCGAGGTGTGGTTGTAAAAACCTTGATCGACAAAATCTTCGGGACGCATGCGGTAGCCATACTCCCTCGCGAAATCCTCGAGCGCGCGGACACTCACTGTCTCTTGGTAGCCCGTCCAGTCACGGAAACGGTCCGGCGCGGTTTCGCCGGGAGCGGAATCGACGGCGAAATGGTAGGCGAGTGTCGTCAACCGGACAACATTGGTCTGCGGGTGGGCGTCGAGCCACTTCTCATAGACCCGCATAAGGTGTTCACGGCACTCTGGATGGTAGGGATCCACGCTCATCACCCGCGGGCGGTCCCATCCGTTGGTGATGTGGTTGTACATCGAGGTCGCGTCCCATGTGACGTAGGCAAGGAAATTGACGGTGTAGACATGGTAGGGGTTGCACCCGGTGACGCGGACCTTTGCGTTCGAAGCATCGAACGACCAATGCCCGACCGGCACAACCGCTCCCGTCGTGCGGTCTATGACTTCCCAGTACTTGCGCGCGTCGTTGATGGTGTCGACACGGTATTTGCGTGGATGATATCCGCGCATCAGATCGATTTCGACTTCCGTGCCGCGGGCTGTTACCGCCTCGGAAATCAGGTATTTTTGCGGCAGGTGTTCCGGGTGCTTGCGTGGCCACTCCTGCTCCGCCCGGACGAGGCAGATGACCGAGTAAATATCGAGATTGAGTTGCTTCAGTTCCTCGGACAACTCGGTTCCGTCGGAGTCACGGATGGCATCGGCGCCCCATGCGTCGATCATTTTGTGGACAAGATCCTCTTTCCCCGCTTCGACGGGAAGGGTGACGCGTCCCGTCTTAGGGTGTACTCTGCTGAGTGGCTCGTGCTCGTCGGGGATTATGCTGGTATCCATGTTGAATTTCTTCGGTGGTTTACGATTATGCTGAAAATACTGGAGCGAATGTCTTGGACTTAGCAAGGGAATAAGTGTTGAAAAGGAGTGAAAACCGTTATAATTGACAATAATGACCATAAGGTGTGGTGGCATGATTCCCCAATGGATGCGGAGCGCCTGTCGGTGCCTTTCGAAAAAAATTTGTGGATTTTCGGCTGGTTGGGCTTGACCTGTCTCCCTGAAGTCGATTTTGTGGAAAAAATTCAATAATTGTCCGTTTCAATTCAAAGATGAGTTTTCCGCATCCTACCCCTCGGCTCGAAGCCGTTTCACATCCATTGCAGTGGATTGGCGTGGCTTTCGGGTTATTTGCGTTTGTCTACCCGGCGGCGGCTCTTGATACCGACGACGAGGTTTTTGAACTGTCGCCCTTCGAAGTGAATGTGCGCGACACACGGGGCTATCAGTCGTTTTCGGCAAACAGTGGCACGCGTTTGGCGGTCGAGTTACGGGATCTGCCGATGTCGGTAGATGTGCTCAACAGCGAGTTCATCGAAGACACGGGATCCATCAACCTCGACGAAGCTCTACGGTTTTCAGCAGGTGTCTTCTCCTCGGATACAGGGGGAGCGGCACGTTCCGGGGCAAACCCCGCCGGTTCGGCGGAGTTCTCACCGTCGGTTTCCGGCGGTTTCAGCGCCTTTTCCAACGCACTGAATATCCGTGGCTTCAATATACCCAACCAACAACGGCTCGGCTTCCGCGTGGGCGGCAATATTGCTGAGTTTGGCGTCAACCTCGGCGGTCTTCTCGATGCCGTGAACATTGAGCGTATCGAAGTGGTGCGGGGGACCCAAGCCTTGCTCTATGGAGTCAGCGTTATATCGGGCGTGGCCAATGTCATACCCCGGCGCCCGCTCTCCGAGCAGAGGCAGCGGCTCACGCTTACCGTCGGCAGCCACAATTTTGTGCGCGGCTCAGTGGATGTCACAGGGCCCACGACCTTGGTGGACAACGTAAACTATCGCGTTCTCGCTTCCGCCGGGGAGAGGGATGACTGGACGGATTTCCGCAGCACATCGACGCGGTATGCTGCGTTGCAGTTGTTGTACACACCGCGCCCGCGCACGAGTTTTTTCTTTGAGGTTCAATTCGGGCGAGAGCGCCACGAGGGTATTGGACAAATGGCCTTGGTCGACAGCGGATCGCAGTTCGAGGATCGCACGCCGACGCCCGCGCAGTCTATCGTGGACAACCTTTTTCCGGTCATCTACCGCAACGAGTTTGGCGAATTCTATGATTGGGCGCGCGACGGGGATATACCCGGACCTGAGTTCCACAGCCAATTCAACGACGATTTCCCTTTTGGCACGCTGGGACGTGAACACCGGATCAGCGGGCCGGACACGTTTTTCGAGCGGGACGAGGTGAACGTGCTCTTCGACGCCTCGTTTCCGCTTTTTGTGGATGGTTTGGATGGAAAAATCGGCTTCTTTTACAGTCGGCAGGACACCGAATCGCGAAATCTCAATCTCCGCACGGATGTCTACCAAGACAATAATCCGAACCGTCCGGTGGACCAGCGCACGCCCCATGAGCGGCTCTTCACTTATGGAACGGATACCGTGCCCGACGGGCTGACGCCGGGTGAGCGTCGCCGCTATGAGTTCGCCATGATCGCCAACAACGAGTATCGAGTGGGGCGCTACTATTGGCAACGCGGCATGAACAAAGCCGAAACCTATCAGGTACGTCTGGATGTAAACTATGAGTGGGAGTCTTCGTTCCCCTTC
>SKLD01000040.1 GCA_007123395.1 Opitutales bacterium | reverse complement strand
TCCCCTCTCCCTCTTCCTCTCTCTCTCCCTCTTCCTCTCCCTCTCCCTCCCCAAAACAGCCTCATCCCCCGCACCGCAGCCCCTGTCCGGCCACGGCACCGCCCAAAGGGATTCCTTTGCCGCCCGCTCCGCCCTCACGCGAGATCCCGCTCCGCCAGCACCTCCACCGACACCCCGTTTATCCCCCATCGCGCGCCCGGGGCCAGCGCGAGAGCCCGCCCCGGCTCGGCCACCAAGGCTTTCCCCTCGGAACTGCGCACCTCCCAGGCCGCCTCTGTGTGGTTGCGGAGGATGCAATGGCCGGGCGATTTCGGGTGTGCCTCCACTTCGCCCAGCACGGTTGTCGGCTGATCCTTGGGATCGACCGCGAGCGGATCGAGATGATGCTTCCGCACCTCCGCGCCCGGCCGCGCGAGCAAAAGCGGACGGTGTGCGTTCGAGCCTTGAAACCGCAGGACCACCCTCGCTTCCGGCAAGGGCCGGCGGCTCTTGAAGCAGCCCCACTCCGAACGCTGCGGGCTCCAGATCGTATGCGCCCCCGCCGGGCTCACGATCGCATTCGCCTCCGCCTCCAACAGCACCCGCTGCCAAGTCGGCGCGGGCGTGCGTTTGCCCGGGTCGAAATGCAGGTCGCCGAAATTGATGTGGCCGTAGGATTTGCCCCGGTGGTGTACGGTGCGCAAGGTCGAGGCGAGCAGGCGGCCAATTCGGCGCAGATGCCCTAAGCGCAGGTTCACGGCAGGCTCGGCAAGCAGCGTGAGCATCTATTTCATTGGTTCTCGTGTGTTGTTGGGGCGCTGACGAGCCTTCGCCACGATGCACCCGGTGGCTCAATTCATCAGTTCTTGGTCTACTGCGCGGCAGAGGTGTTCGATTTCCACTCTCTTGCTTTATCAGGTTGGATTGTCCGTAACGGCCAAAAACCCGCGTCCGTCTGCGGCCTTTTATCGACGCCCAGAGCGCAAGCCAATCCGGAGCGTCCCCGTCGGCTCAGGCCGGGTGCGGCGTTTCCAAGGTGAGGGGTATTGGATGATGTGGATTCTCCCAATAGCTCCCATTCTCCATTTCTCCAAGACTCCACGCCTCCTCCGGGATCCAAACCGTGACCGGTTCGGCTACGGGGACCTGTCCACCTCCTTCCGTGAAATTTCGGTGTTGACCGCCGAACTTTCATAACACAAGGTGGGCAAATGGATCGCCCGGGTTATTTGGAGCGGATTGAGGAGGAGTTGCGGGTCTCGAAGGTGGTGGCCTTGCTGGGGCCGCGCCAATCGGGCAAGACGACGCTGGCGCGGGCTTACTGTCGCCGGACGGCGCTGCATTTTGATGCGGGCCTGAACTACTTCGATCTGGAAGATCCCGGCCACCTTGCGCGGCTGGACGAGCCGAAGCTGGCCTTGGAGCCCTTGCGGGGTCTGGTGGTGATCGACGAAATCCAGTTGCGCCCTGGATTGTTCCCGCTCCTGCGGGTGCTGGCGGACCGGGAGGGCGTGGAGACGCGTTTTCTCATCCTCGGCAGCGCCTCGCGGGATCTTATCCGGCAGGGATCGGAGACCCTTGCGGGCCGGATCGGATTTGTGGAAGTCTCGCCCTTTTCGCTGCGGGAGGCGGACGACGCCCGGCGCTTGTGGCTGCGCGGTGGCTTTCCGCCGTCCTATTTGGCCGGGAGCGAGGAAGACAGCCACCGGTGGCGAGGCAACTACATCAAGACGTTCCTAGAGCGCGACCTCCCGGCGCTGGGCCTGCAAATTCCAGCGGCGATGTTGCGTCGCTTCTGGATGATGCTGGCACATGTGCACGGACAGACATTCAACGCCTCGGAGATTGGGAAGAGCCTGGGGGTGGCGGATACAACCGTGCGGCGCTATTTGGATATCCTCACCGGCACTTTCATGGTCCGTCGTCTGAGCCCGTGGCACGAAAATGTGAAGAAACGGCAGGTGAAGACGCCCAAAATCTATTTCCGCGACAGCGGTCTGCTGCATCATCTGCTGGGTGTGGAGAAGGAGGCGAGCTTAGTCGTGCATCCGCGCTTGGGAGCGTCATGGGAGGGTTTTGCGGTTGAGCAGATCATCCGGGTGGCGGGCGCGGCGGAGGAGGAAGTCTATTTCTGGGGGGTGCATAACCAAGGGGAACTGGATCTATTGCTCATCCGGGGCGGGCGCCGCCACGGCTTTGAAGTCAAATACACGGAGTCGCCCCGCCGCACACCCTCGCAAAAGCTGGCCATGGCGTGTCTGCGCTTGGATCGGCTGGACGTAGTCGTTCCGGGGCCGGCGCGGTATCCTTTAGGCGAGCAGGTCTTTGTGACGGGATTGGAGAGCCTCGCGGCAACGGGTCTCGGGGCCGGTTGAGTGCGGTCGCCCCAACAGGGCTCGTTTTGTGGGGGCGGGGTATCCCGGGGCGTCGCTGCGCTTTGCCCTGGGCTGTGCTCTTGCGCCCCGTTGGGGCTGGGGTGTGGGATCCTGTTGGGAGCGTTGGGCTCCGGGCGGGGTTGCATGGCGTGAATAGAGGAGCGGCGTGCTTCCAGCCGCCAGTTGCGGTGCCTTGCGTGGATCTTGGGTGAGCGTGCCCCCGGCTGGAAGCGCGGGGCTCCCTTGGGGCCTTGTGCGGGGTCAGGGGGGGGCGGGCTTTGAGGCGGCGAGGACGGACCAAACACGGGAGTAGCTTGGTCGGCGAGGCCGAGGGCGAAAAGAACTCCACGGCTTCCACCCGGTGCCTCTACGGAGAGCGCGCTCAGGGATCGGTTTCCGTCCACTAACTTTTTTATTGCACGATAATAGCCGCAGCGTTAGCGTGCAAAATCACGTTAAAAATGGACCAAGCCTTCAAGAAAAAGCTGATAAAATACCTCAAGGAGACGCTCGGGGTAGAGGCGGTGTTGCGTCCATGGGCAGGCGTGGCCGGTTTCCCCTACCTTCTGCGCCAAAGCTACGATACTGCCGAGTTCTCGATGCTGAACGGACGCTTTCTCCTCCTGGCGGAACGGCAGGCGGGGCAGATATCTCCCGGCGTCTTGGAAAAGCACATGCGGAAGGCAGAGGAACTCAGCGGGCGGCGCTGTATCTTCGGGACCACAGCCATGCTCGGCTACAACCGTAAACGTCTCATCGAGCGGAAAATTCCGTTTGTCGTGCCGGGTAACCAGCTTTACCTCCCGGATCTCGGGATTGATTTGCGCGAGCACATGAAAGTTGTTCGCGAGAAACCGGATCGCTTGGGACCTTCCGCACAGTTGTTGCTCCTCGCTCACCTACTGAGACGACCCAAGGTGGAAGCGTGGACCGTGACCGGTCTCGCGGAGCCATTGCAGACGACGCCCATGACCATGAGCCGTGCCGTGAATGAACTGAAAAGCCTCGGACTGGCGGAAACGGAGTCCGCCGGGCGGGAGAAGTTTCTTCGCTTCATTGATGACCGGAAGGCGCTGTGGGCGAAGGCGCTCCCTCACCTGTCTTCGCCGGTGGCGGAACGCGTGTATGTTGAGAATCTCGAGTGGGCTGCGAGACACATGGCCGGGTTGAGCGCGCTTGCCGAGGTTTCCATGTTGGCGCGACCGAAGCGGCGGGTTTGGGCGGTCTCCGCAAAGTTTTTGAAAGCCTTACCCTTCCTCGTGGACCTCCGTATTGTTCCAAAGGAGTCGCGGGATCTAGCACCCTTTGAATTGGAGATCTGGCGTTATGATCCGCAGATTCTTGCAGTCGATGGCGTGGTCGATCCGCTGTCCCTCTACCTGAGTTTGCAGGAGGTGACGGATGAACGGGTTGAAGCGGAGCGGGAGACTCTTTTGGATGTGTTGGGATGATTGACGGACTGGAAAAATTCAGAAGCCATTTCGCGCCCTTTTCCGACCGTTATGTTTTGATTGGCGGAGCGGCGGCCAGCTTGGTCATCGAGGATCTCGGCGGTGAATTCCGAACGACGAAAGATCTCGATATTGTCCTGGTTCTGGAAGCTTTGGACAGGGCCTTTGCTAAGGCTTTTCGGGAGTTTGTGCGCATGGGCGGCTACGAACACCGTCAAACCGCGACCGGGCGACGACAGTTTTATCGATTTCACAAGCCTGCCGAGAGGGATTTTCCTTTCATGCTTGAACTCTTTTCCCGTGTTCCCGATGCGCTGGAATTGCGGACGGAAACGGGTCTCACGCCGATTCCGGTTGAAGACGAGTTGGCAAGTCTCTCGGCTATTCTTATGGACGAGGCCTACTACCGCTTTGTCCTCCAGCAACGGACCATGATTGGCGGGGTACCGGTCATACCCGCAGAAGTGTTGATACCTCTAAAGGCACGTGCCTACACCGACCTTTCGCAGAGACGGGCCGAAGGACAGGCCGTGGACTCAAAGCATATCAAGAAGCATTTGCGCGATGTTTTCCGGCTCTACGCCGTCTTTCGCCGCAGAAGTCTATCGAACCGCCTGACGCTATCAAAGAGCACCTCAGGCACGCCTTCTCGCAGATGCGCCGGGAATCGATTGAACTCCGGTCGCTCGGCCTTTCTTCCACAACCCCTGAAGCCATCCTCAACGAGTTGTCGATGTTTTTTCAGATCGGTTGAGCCCTCATCGTCAAAAACGAATCCATGAGCAATGAGGCAATTGGCCTGAAGGAAATTTTCCGAAGAGCCAAATCGGTTCTTCGGGGAATGGTATCAAGAAAGGGGCGCACGCTTCGAGCGTGCCCGCGCTCGTGCAAATGCTTTCACGCCAGCCGTCGGCAAGGCTATGGCTTGATAAACTGGAAGCGTGCGCCCCTTGGATTTCGATCAAGGTCGGATGCTCCATTGTCTCAGAACGTGAGCGTGAATAGGCGCCTATGAGCGGTCCCCCTCACCAACTCGGGGCAGGCAAGCTTCGCTGGAAAACCGAGATCAAGGAATCGTGATGCCCGGGTTGTCCGCTCCGCCGGGAAGTTTCCGTTGAGCCTGCGAAATCCCGCCTTAGCGGGACTTATCTTCGCTGATTGCACGCTCATCTTTGGCTCTGGCTTTTGGACCTAAGAAGGTGATTTCAACCACTGATCCTGCCCCAGCGGGACCGATCCCGCTCAGGCGGGACTGATAATGAGGCACTTATAAATGTGCTTTAATCCGCCGTTTTGGCGGGGGGCGGGGTGGACCCAGGGCGTCGCGGCGCTTTGCCCTGGGCTGTGCTCTTACGCCCCGTTGGGGCTGGGGGGCGAGCCCGCTTGAGGGCGTTGGGTGATAGAGGAGCGGTGCGCTTTGAGACGTCGGTGCGGTGCGGATGGGCAGGGGCTTCCGGGCTGTGTCGCCCCTTCAGGGCTCGTTTGGTGGGGGTTGGGGTAACCCAGGGCGTCGCGGCGCTTTGCCCTGGGCTGTGCTCTTGCGCCCCGTTGGGGCTGGGGGGGCGAGCCGACTTGAGGACGCGGGGTAATAGGGGAGCGGCGTGCTTTTAGCCGCCGGGTGCGGTGCCTTGCGTGGATCGTTTCCCACTCCGGTCGGCGAGGAAGAGGTGAACCTGCCTGAGTCGATGAAAAATCAGATCCGTCTTAGACCGGTGCTTGACAGACCGTAATATCTAGCCAGACTGTCTAGATTGAATTAGCAAAGAACGATGAAACCTTCCTGGCAATTGCAAGAAGCAAAAAATAAATTCAGCGAACTGCTCACCTTGGCGGCGAAAGAGCCTCAAATCATCACCCGGAGAGGCCGGAAGGCGGGGGTTCTGATGTCCTACGATGAGTATTGCCGGAAAATACGTCCGTCCGGGCAAAGCGTGCGCGCACTGTATGCGGCGGCTCCGAAATTCTCCCCCGGCGAACTCGACCTCGAGCGGAGTACGGACACGGGCCGGGACTTCCGTCTATGAGTTGGTTGCTGGATACCTGCGCGCTGTCGGAGCGCCTGAACCGGTTGCCCAACCGGGGCTTTGTCCGGTGGATGGACGCCGCCGATCCACATGATTTGTTCATCAGCGTCCTATCGCTCGGCGAGTTGCGCATGGGGGTGGATCTGCTGCCCCGCTCGGCAAAAAGGAGGAAACTGGAAACCTGGCTCAACGAGCACCTGATTCCTTTTTTCCAAGACAGGACGCTGTCTTTCGACCGGGAGGTGGCACTCGCATGGGGGAGGCTCTTCGCCGAATGCCAGCTGGAAGGCAGAAAACCACCTGTGATCGACAGCCAGCTGGCGGCAACCGCCCGCCTAAACGGACTGACGCTGGTCACCCGCAATTCCAACGACTTTCTTTTCCTCAAGGTTGAGGTGTTGAATCCGTGGAGTTGAGGGGCTGCTTGTGAAGACCAGTTGCGTTGGCATGACCGCGATCCCCGTGAATTTCGGCGAAGCCGGTTCCGGTCGGCAACCGCTCACACCGCCGCGCGAGCCGCGAGAGCGGCGTCGTAGGCGCGCTTCATGCGGCG
>SKLD01000176.1 GCA_007123395.1 Opitutales bacterium | reverse complement strand
CGGGAGTGGGAGCCTCAGCGGTCGAAGATTCCGCGCAGCCGTTCGCCGACCTCTTCGGTGGCTTCTTCGAGGACGTCTGTGCCGCGTTCCCGGAGATCGCTCCCAAGGTCGCGGAGGTCTCCGCCCATATCGCCGAGGGCGCCTCCGGCGTTGCGAAGGACTTCGCCGATCACGATGGCAACGATATCCTTTACCGGGATGCCGTCTTCGCCAGTACCGATGTCTTCAAGTTCGATCCTCGGCAACGAGGCGCTGATCGTCTGTCCCAGAGCCGCGCCGCGCAGTTGACCGCCCTCGATGACCAGCTCGCGGATAATGACTTCGCGCGCGGCACCCTCCCCTTTCTCAAGATCCTCGGGCGGGGGCGAATACTCCTCGATGTTAGCCATGAGCCGACGCAGGTTGTTCCCGGCGCGGGTCTGTTCGACAAGGATGTTCGGCGCGTCGATGTAGAGCCTTTCGATGACAACCGTGTCCGTCAGCAGGGACCGCGGTGAAAGGCGCATGTCGATGGAATCCACGGAGATGATGTAATCGTCCGAGAAGCCCTCGGGATTGCCTACACGCAGGCCGTTGATCGCGCCGGAACCGGCGAACACGGAAAGGCCGACGGCGTCCAGCTCCACGGTTGTGCCCGTCACCTCGGGGCCGATCGTCTCCACGGCGCGTTTGACGGCGGCGTTGAGCCATCCACCGCCGAATACGGCGATGACGACGAGAGCGAGGACAAGTATAACGACAAGAAGAAGGATGATCTTTTTCAGCATGCTTCGAGCAAAACACGCTTAAACTGAAATGGCGAACCAAATTTGCCATACCTTCGACGATCGGGTGGATCATCGAAAAGGAACTACTTGAGTTTCTTCGAGGGGTCGGTTGTTTTCCGCGGGATGAAGTCATGCCGATTTCCGCACCTATTCCTCGCTCTCCTTTGCCTACCGGTCGCCCCCGCCTACGCGGACACGGACTCCGGCAACGGCGGTGAACGCATCGTCATCGAGCGGCTGGACGACCTGCCCCGCCTCGCCTATCCGGCGGAAAAGCCGCTGGAAGCGTGGCTCGACGACCGCGAGGCGCTCCTCGGCCTCGCCCGGCGAGTGGAGACCGATCTTCTCGACCGCCTCGGGCGCTTCGACATCCGCGACGCCTCCACCCTGCGCGGCATGCACAACACACTGCGCACGATCGCCTACCTGCGGGGTGACTTCGACGCCGCCCGACGCCACATCGAGACCATCCGCGAACTGCAGGACAAGCCGGGCGACCGCCTCACCAGCGGATTGCTCCTCGAGGCAATCATCAAAGCGGAGCAACGCGGCACGGAGTTCACCGACGAATACGCCGCCATGCTCGCCGAACTGCCGTGGGCCGTCGTCCACGAGAGCATCCTCGACCTGCGCGCGGGCCTGCAGACGATGGGCGAGGGCCTTTACCGCGGGGCGCTGCGTTCGCAGATGCAGCCGGTCGTCGACCAGTCCGGCGAATTGAGCCTAGGCATCGCCACCTCCCTCATCAGTTTCCGCTACATGCTCGGCACAATCCTGCCGCGCCGAGACGCCGCCGTCGAGGTGCTCACGGAATACATCGAAGCCAACCGCGAGGACAAGCCCGACATCTGGGCGGAGCGCTCCGTCGCTCTCGGGGACCGCAGCGACCTCACGCCGGTGGTCGTCGCGATCTGGGACAGCGGCTTCGATCCGGAGGTATTCGAGCCCGTGGGCATCCTCTGGCGCAATCCGCACGAAACCCGCGACGGCACCGACACCGACGGCAACGGCTGGGTCGACGACATCCACGGCATCGCCTGGGACAAACACTACCGCCGCGAGCGGGGCGATCTCCTGCCCCTCACCGACGAAGAACGCGAGCGATATCCCGAGAGCGTCTTGCTGACAAAGGGCTTCACCGACCTCCAGGCGGGTGTCGACAGCCCCGAGGCGCAACTCGTGCGCGAGCGCATGTCCGGTCTCGATCCCGAAGCCTACCAAGACTTTATCGAAAGCCTCAGCCTCTTCGGCTCCTACGTGCATGGAACACACGTGGCAGGCATCGCGGCGGAGGGCAACCCTGCCATACGTCTGCTCAACGCGCGCATCACTTTCGGGCACAAGCTCATCCCCGAGGAACCGACCCTTGAACTCGCCGCCCGCTCCGCCCGCGCCACGCACGACGCCATCGCCTACTTCCGCGAGCAAGGCGTGCGCGTCGTCAACATGAGCTGGGGCGGCACACAGGCGGGCTACGAATACGCCCTCCAGGCCAACGGCGTGGGCGATGACGCCGAGATGCGGGCGGAAATGGCGCGCGTGCTTTTCGGCCTCGGCTACCGCGCCCTCGTCGACGCCATGGAGGCGGCGGAGGACATCCTCTTCATCCCCGCCGCCGGCAACAGCGACGACGACGTCGAGTTCACCCAAGTCATCCCCTCCTCCATCGATCTGCCCAACGTCCTCGTCGTCGGCGCCGTCGATCAGGCGGGTGACGAGACCGGCTTCACGAGCCACGGGCGCAACGTCGCCGTCCACGCCAACGGCCATGCCGTCGAAAGCTGGTTCCCCGGCGGAAAACGCGTCGCCATCTCCGGCACCTCCATGTCCGCGCCCAACGTCGCCAACCTCGCCGCCAAACTCCTCGCCGTCGATCCCTCCCTCACGCCCGCCGAGGTCCGCGAGATCATCATTTCCACCGCCGAACGCACCGAAGACGGCCGCCGTAACCTCATGCATCCACGCCGCGCCATGGAGGCACTGGAAACACGGGAATGACGAATAAGCACCTGTCCAAAATCCCACTTACTTATCCATAGAGAATTTTGAAAACCAGTCGCGTTCGGCAGGAGAGTTGCCGAGCTTCAAGGTTCTCCGGCGACAAAAAATCGTCACATCCGCAACATAATTGTCAGTTGTACAACGGTCTGTTTTCTGCCATAAACACCGGCGGTGACGGCGAGGAAGGACAACGACGGGCTTTCGGGCGGGCGCCTGCGCGTTTAATTTCTTTGAGACAATTGCTTGCGGTCGGAACTTGACGCGTCAAAACGGCGCACCATTCTCGGGTGCAATGGTGGACGGCAGGTACCCGCCGTGGCACACCGTTGTAAGCAATGCTTCTCGTCATCGACAATTTCGATTCGTTCACCTACAACCTCGTCCAATATTTCGGGCAGTTGGGCGTGGAGCAGCGGGTCTACCGCAACAATGAACTCGACGCTGACGCCGCGCTCGCGCTGAAGCCGGAGCGCGTCGTTATTTCGCCGGGGCCGTGCAGCCCGGACGAGGCGGGCAACAGCGTTGATCTCATTGCGGCCTTCGCGCAGGCACGCGTTCCGCTCTTCGGTGTTTGCCTCGGGCACCAGTGCGTGGGCCAACACTTCGGCGGGAAGGTCGTGCGCGCCGGGCGTCTCATGCACGGCAAGACCTCGCCCGTGGAGCACGGCGGCACCGACGTTTTCAGCGGTCTCCCCTCGCCCTTTGCCGCGACGCGCTATCATTCGCTCCTTGTCGAGCGGGAGTCCCTCCCCGCCTGTCTCGAAATCACCGCCGAGACGCGCGAGGGCGAGATCATGGGCCTGCGCCACTGCGAACTCCCCGTCTGGGGCGTGCAGTTCCACCCGGAGTCCCTCGCCACCGAGCACGGCCTCGCCCTCCTCAAGAACTTTCTCGCCCTCAACTGACCCCGTCCCATGCAGTGCCCCAAGTGCGGAGCCAAAGACACACGTGTGATCGACTCGCGCGTCGCCCGCAACGGAATCTCCATCCGGCGCCGGCGTTCGTGCAGTCAGTGTGACTACCGCTTCACCACGGCGGAGGAGGTCGTGCGGGAGGGCATCTTTGTCATCAAACGGGACAACCGCCGCGAGGAGTTCGACCGCGCCAAAATCCTCAGCGGCCTGCGCCGCGCCACGGAGAAGCGCCCCATCGACAGCGAGCAGGTGGAGATGCTCGTCTCCGACGTCATCACGGAGCTGGAGAGCGAATTCGACACGGAGATTCCCACCCGCGCCATCGGCGAGCGCATCATGAACCGCCTGAAAAGCATTGATCAGATTGCCTACGTGCGGTTCGCTAGCGTCTACAAGGAATTCGCCGACGTCGATGAACTCGCGAGGGAGATCGAACGCCTCAAAGAACTATAACGTGATCCCGGACAACCCACAAAAGCACGCCGCCAAAGACGATCTCGCCAAGATCGAGTGCCTGCACCACCTCTTCGCGGAGACGACGGGCAACGATCCCTACCTCCTCCGCAGCCTCAAAGACGCCATCGAAGCCACCGCCGCCGAACGCGGCGCGGGCACGCTCGATATCTCCGACTTCGTCGACGCCGCCCTGCGCCTGCGCGACGAACCGCCCGACGGTGATTCCGCCTGCGGCATCCTTCACATCGACCTGCGCACGCGCGGCTTCGATCCGCTCTTCGTGCAAGGCGAACTCGTCGCCGGGCTCAAGCGTATCGCGGGCCACGGGCGCGCCCTCGTCATCGTCACTGGCCTGCGCCGCTGGGTCCTCGAGGGCCGCCGCAACATGACCGCCCGCCAGCGCAAACGCTACGACGACGCCATCGCCTACATCGACGACCTCGCCGCCCGCTGGAACACCCCCAGCACCGAACTCAACCTCATCTACCTCTAGAACCCGACCCTCACCATGGCCGACAAACCCGAACCCACCCTCTTCGAGCGTATCATCCAAGGCGAAATCCCCGCCCGCCTCGAACACGAGGACGACACCTGCGTCGCTCTCCACGACGTCAACCCGCAGGCCCCCGTCCACATCCTCATCGTCCCGCGCAAGCCGATCCCCCGCGTCGGCGAAGCGGAAGACGCCGACAAAGACACCCTCGGGCACCTCCTTCTCGTCGCCCGCGACCTCGCCCGCAGACTCCACCTCGGCAAAGGCTTTCGCCTCATCATCAACAACGGGCCCGACGGCGGCGAGAGCGTCCCCCACCTCCACGTCCACCTCCTCGCCGGCCGCCCCCTCACATGGCCGCCGGGCTGAGTCCGAATGCCCGTGCTCCCGTCGAAAAAGCCGCTTGAGCGGGCACCATTCGGATCGGGAGACAAGCGCCAGGCAGGTCTCAGGCCCCGGATTTCAGCCCAAAATCCCCGCTCCAACACCACTTTACATCTCATCTGTGTAAATACCGTTTAAAAACTGGGGTTTTTCTATCAACTGGGTGTTTTCGGCTTGAACCCATAGGGTGATTCCCCTTCGATGGCGTCTCCCAAATCGGGATAACATCATAACAAAAACAATAAATCCAATCAGGAAAAACATCATGCAATACCGCAAATCCAAAAAGGGCTTCACCCTCGTTGAAATCATGATCGTCGTGGTCATCATCGGCCTCCTCGCCGCCATGGCCATCCCCGCCTTCCAGAAGGTGCGCACTTCCTCCATCGAGCGTACCGTCATCAATGACGGCCGCCAGCTCGGCTCCGCTGCCCAACAGTATATGATGGAGCACGGCACCACATCCGTCACTTTCAATATCGATGATGGCGCGATCGAAGGACCGCTCTCCGCATGGGTGACGACAGCGAGCACTGGCGTGACGGTCGCAGCAGAGCAAACCATTACTGGTGCCCCGGGCGCAGTTGCCTTCACACTGAGCCATGCTGCCTTGGACGAAACAGTGGAGCTTGATTCGGAAGGCAAGAAGCAATAACCAGCTTTTCTAGGGAAAATTCTTCCCCAGACTCATTTTAAGCCGACTTTGCTAAGCAGAGTCGGCTTTTTTTGGTGACTCTGAGGCTTTTATCGGTCTGAGTTGACAAACAATCGAGCCGTGTTACGAGCAACAACAACGCAGCCTTTCCCAGTTTCGCCGAACGGTTTTTACAGTATGCTCTTTCAAACCAAAAGGGGCGTTGTTTTCGTAATCCTTCATTTGTTGAACGTCCTTTCCTGCACTGTGTAATTCAAATTGATCAAGTATGTTTCGCCAGTTCCTCGACGGTCTCCTGCGAAATCGAACCAAAATCATCGTCGGCGTCACGACAACCGTGGGAGCAATTGGTCTCTCGCTGCTATGGCTCGATTTCGATATCGCGCGCCGTCTCATTGCCTACGGCGGATACTACATTTGTCTCGGACTCTTCATCGGTCTGCTTTGGACGAGCTCCCGTGCACACAGCGGATTTCCATCCCTCGGCACGATTCGCGCAGCGGTCATTGAGCATCGCTGGCCAATGTTCGTTTGCCTTGCCCTTACCGCTCTGCTTCATGTCCATGAGCCACAAGTCATGCGCGTCTACTTCGACGAACCGACACATGCGATGGTTTCCCTTCGAATGCACGAGGACCGCCTTGCCACGGTCCCTTCTCGTGCCCACCATTATTACGGAAGTTTGTTGTTTCTCGACAACAATCCGTCCTTTCGATCCGTTTTCTTT
>SKLD01000455.1 GCA_007123395.1 Opitutales bacterium | reverse complement strand
TGCGGCAGCGAGGTGCGCTCGCCGTCGGGATTGAGGAACCCGATCTGCGCATTCCACTCGCCTCCGTATGCATAGACCACGCGCCCGTCGTTGCCCACGTCCCAAAGCTGCTGGGTGTCGTGACCATGGGAAGCGCTTATCGGAAAGACCCAGTCAAAGGCAGGCGGCGTGGCTTCGACGAAATTCGCATCGAGCCGGCCGATAAAATACCCGCCGCTGATCTGCCCGGAAACGTAAACCATGCCGGTGGGTTCGCCGGGGATTTCCGTTGATCGCATCCAGCGAAGATTGCCGACGGATCCCGGCGGTAGATGGACCGCTTCGAGAATCTCCTCGGTGTCGCCGCTGAGGCGGAGGATAAACGACACCCGCGAACCGGAGGGCGCGGGCAGCCCTTCGACGGGGATCTCCGTGCGGGGGACGGCCGCGTCGATCCAGTCGAGATTGTTGGCGATTCCCATGACGAGGATCGTGCCGTCGGAGAGTTCCTTGACGTCGTGGAAACGGGTGTTTTGTCCGCCGCCCGCGTAGGTGACGATATGCGGGGAAGCGGCCAGAGGCTGGAACGCCAAGGCGCAAAGCGCGCCAACGCCAAGGAGAATGAAGAGGGGGTGTTTCATTGTATTTGTGTTATTGATATTGTATTGATGTTGTAGGGAAATTCTTGTGGAGGCGCACCGGCGGAAGAAGCCGTTCAAGGCAGCTCGATGCGCACCCGCAAAAAGCGGCTCGGTTCGGACGCATCCATACCCGCCGGGTCTGTCACGGTGACGAAACGTATGGCACCGTCACCGCTCTCGGCGACCGCAGACGGGTCCGTCCATGAACCGGCCCCCGGTTCGAGCGTGGTCACGGCGGACCATGTGTTGGGGGCGAGGTCGTCCGAGGCTTCGACAATGAGCCGCGCGGTCGAATCCACGCGGCGGGCGAAGGCAATGGAGAGCGCGTCCGGCGCGCGCGGCAACCCGGCATAGGGCACCGGCAGCAGATCGAGGCCGAGCGCATACTCGGCGGCGTTTGCGTAGCCGCGGCCGCCGGGATCGGCGGCGGGAGCGCCGTCCGGGTCATCGAGGTCGCCATAGCGGGCCATACGCCACGCGTCGTAACCGGAGGGATCGTCGGGCGGCAGGGCGGGACCGCTCGTCATCCGGTCAGCGCCGGAGTCGTAGGCGAGGCGGCGTCCGTCGACCTCCAGCCACGCGTCCATGCCGCTGCCGCCGATCTCCGCCGCCGGGGGTACGCCCGAGCCGGTGACCCATGCCACCCAGATGTCGCCCTGCTGCACCTCGGTGCTGATCGCTAAGTTGCCGTTGGCATCGGAGACGGAGGCGTTGGCCGGGTGCATCACCCAGCCCTTGAGGTAAGAATCACCCTCGCCGCGGAGAAGAAAGGTCGCCCTGCCGCCCTCGCTGTCGAGGGAGAGGTCGATGCTGTGGGCGCGGGGCATGGTGAGGTTGGCATGCCATGTGACGGTGCGGGTCTGGTCCGCCTCGAAGCGGTCGAGCGAGCTGAGAAGCGCCCGGCCCTCGGCGCGCCCGGGCGCGAGATCGACGAGAAGGTGGCGGTGAATGTGGTTGAGCCCCACGGCCTGATAGGCCGGTCCCCCGCCGACGATGATGTAGGCGTCGTCCAAGGTCGCCTCGAAAGCCACGCGCCGGCCGGTCTCGTTGTTCGTCGGGCGCTCGCCGTCGACGATGACGGACGTGTAGTTGGTCGGCGTGCTCGTCCCTGTGGACGGGCCGTGGAAGAAGAGGGTGCCGTTGGAGAAGAGGCTCATGGCAAGCGCCTCCTCGCTGTTCCATGCGCGGCCGTGGTGATTCGTATCCGCGAATAAATACCCGAGCGTGTCGTTTTCGTCCTGCCAGCGGTTACGGTACCAAGCGTAGCCCCGGTTATCCTCGATGGCGGCGGGCCACACCCCGGTGGGATCCTCGCTCTCCAGCTCCGGGTCGTAGAAGAGGACGGCCCACGTCGTCCCGGCGCGGTGCTGGTCGAATTTGAATTCCGGGGCAAGCGGGGATTCCACACCCGTCACCCGGTCGTAGAAGTGGCGGTAATAGGGGGCGTCGACGTGATCGCGTGAATACTCCAAAAAGAGCGAGGTGAGACCTTCCTCGTAGAAGTCGGGATTGCTCACGCCGGTCGGGAGGTAGATCGGCAACTCGCGGCGGAACTGGTCGATCGAGCTGTAGGCGAAAGACACATTATACATGAAAGGCCGCCACGGTGTGCGGCTGCGCAGCGGCTGGCTGAGCGTGGTGTTGCCGACCGCCTCCTCGAGCGCGAGCGCGGCCGGGTAGAGGAAGCCGCCTCCGTAGACCTTGTAGCCCAACCCCTCCTGCGTGTACCCGAGACTCCCTTACCCCGCCGTGATATGGCTGCTCAGCATGGAGATGAGGGAGCTGAATCGGCTGCTCCGGTTCACCTCCTCACTGGCGGCGAGCATGAGCGTCAGCTCGGCCCCGCGGCAAACGGCGACCCAGTTGGAGCCGCCGGGATGCTGAAAGTTGGGATGGCTGAAGGAGGGCCATTCATCGAGGCCGCGGAGCATCTCGCCATGGACCCAGTCGCGCTGCTCCTGCGTCCAGCCGTTGGCCGCCCAATCGTAGGCGAAGGCAAAGCCCGTGCTGACCATGGCACGGCGCAGGCCGTTGCTGCCGACGATCCCGTCGGAGGTGATGCCCTGCAAGGCATCGTAGGCAATTTGCGCGTATTCCGCATCATCCGTGATAAGGTAAAGCAGCGCCGCCTCCCGCGCCCGCCACGAATGAAATGAATTGGGATCGTCCTCATGGCTGCCCGGACGGTAGGCGCTGAGCGGACCCGTGACGCGGTCCTTCATCGCCTGGATCGCCCCGGCGTGGTGCGAGGACGGGTCTTCCGCCGCCTCGCGCGCCCGCGCGATGCGCTCGGGCGTGGCGAAGAGGCGCGGGGCATGGTCGAGAACAATGAGATCGAACGGGGCCGTATCCACCGGCTCCGCACCCGGGCTGGTCACGGTGGCCACGTAGCCCTCGTGCGGCACCTCGATCCACAACTGCTCAAACCGGGCCACTCCGTTGGCACCGGTGATAACCGTCGTTTCACTGCCGTCCGCGAAAGGATGGGGCGAGAGGTTGAGGGTGACTTCGATAAAGGGCAAGGGCGTGCCGTCGGCCAGCTCGGCGCGGACCCGCACCGGCGGCAGAATCCGCACGGGCTCCCCCGAAGTCCATTGTTTGGCGGGCTGGTTCTCGAGAACGAGGACTTCCGCTTCCGGCACAGCCACGCCCGCGAACGCGGCGGACTCCACCGCGTCCAACCCGTCCGCCGAAAACGTGATGCGGTACTCCGCGGCGGCGGTGTCGAGCATGAGGCCGTCGAACCGCGCGTAGCCGTCGATATCGGAGGTTGCGGCGGTGACCGCGCCCTCCGCGAATCCGGGCGGCGAGAGCGCCGCCGTCACCTCCACACCCCAGCGCACGGGTTGGCCCGACGCGTCGAGGACGCGCACGACCGGACCCGGCGCGATCACGTTCGACTGCCCGAGATGCACGGGCACAAAAGTGTCGCCCGGCTGCCCCGTGATCACCAGTTCGGCGGGGGTGCTGTCCACCGGTGCGGGACGCGCGGTGAAGTGGAAGTTGTCATAGCGCGCCCCCGTGCCGGACCCGATCCCACCACCGTCGGCGCTGTAGCGCAGGCGCACGCGGGCATCGGCGGCGTTGTTCAGCGCGGGCACGCCGGAGAGATCGAGCTGCACCCGTGTGTATTGTCCCGTGAAGTCGGCGTTATCGAACGTCTTGTACACCGTATAGGTGCTTCCGCCATCGACGCTCCACTCCACCGTGGTGGTGGTCGGAAACGTGGAACTGGTGTAGTTGAAGGCAAACGAGACCAATACATCCCGATAGTCCGTCACGTCCGCGCGCAGCTCGACATAACCGTTGTCCCAGCGGGACCCACGGTCCATGGCAATGGAGCCGCCCGCCGTCGTGCCCGGCGCGGCGTTAACGAGCGTGCCCCGGTCGGGAAGGCGCCGGAAATTTGTGCCGGTGCCAGCGTTGCTGTGCGCGATCAAGGTGCCCTCTCCGCCGTCGGCGTCGAATACCTGCAGAAACCCGTCGTTCACCGAGTCCTCGGTGATGCTGTTGAAATTCCACTCCGCGAGAATATCGCGGGCGGAAGTAATGGACACGGCGACGCACAGGGCAAAAGCCGCCATACCTGTGCGGCAAAGCTTCATATAAAACATGCACACGGGGGATCGGGGGGGGGTACCGGAGTCGCGCTCATGGGAGAACGCAACTCCATTAGGGTTTCATTGCGACGAAACCGTTCTGTCGGGTCAAGAACAATCCATGAAGTCGCAGGCCGCCGAGTCTGATTTAACGTACGGCGATTTTGTTTGGGGCCCTGCTCTTGAAAACTGTAGCTCTCCGAGTGAAGCCGGTTCAGCAGGTCTCGCCGCCCATCGCTCACGCCCACCCGCCGAGACCGCATAAATGCGGAACTCCAACCCTATAGGCCACCGATGCCTTCCACGCATTGTTAATCACACCCCGGGCCGCCGCACCGGTGACGGCTGAAGCCGGGACGACCGATTTCGCCGAAATCCGCGACTCCAACAGGGCGCGTGACATCCGCGTGTTGGTCTTCAGCCGGTCCCGGATGCATGCGGGCGTCCGCTTCTTCCGCCGCGCCGGGACCGGCTGAAGCGGCTTCGCTCGAAAAGCGCGGTGCCTCGCTGAAGCTTCAGCCTACGTTCCCCTATCGTGCGCCTGCGGGCTGCCGGCGGCGGGACTGCGGCGCGCGCCCTTGGCGTCCGCGGACACCTTCGCGCGACGGGGCCGAAGCGTTTTGCCGGCGCAGGTCCGCCGCCGCCTTGCTCTCCAGCAACTCGACAAGCCGGGCGGAAACGACCACGCGGCTGCGTTTTTCGCCGTCCTCCGTCGTCCATTGGTCCTGCTTGAGGAATCCGGAGACGAGCACCGGAGCCCCCTTTTCAAGAATATCCGCGACTCCGCCGGGGTTCCAAAACTCAACGTTGAAGAAATCCGTGCGCTCCGCGCGGTCGGAGCCGTTTGCGGGCTTTCCCGCAGGGGCCGGACCGGACACGGCGAGACTGAACCGGCACAGCGTGGAATTTTCAAAATCCCGGATTTCGGGATCGGAGGCGATACGCCCCGAGAGATGCACTGCATTCATGACAGACCTTGGTTTTGGTGGTTTATATTGCGCCTTTCCCGGGCGCCGGAGGAGCCCAACAAACCGGGGAAAAGCAAAGACGAACACGTATAGTGTATATATGTTCATTATAGTCAAGCCGGTTTTTGCCGTTTTTCAAAAAAAACGTGCCGCGGGGACATTTCCCTGGCCGGAGAGGACATCCGATGTCTGCGGGGTGAGAAGCCTCGTGCACGTTCCCGGTTGCCAAAAGCGGTTGGGTCCCCAAACCTTGTCGCTATTCACATCAAAGATTCCCCGTTCACCATGCACGATCCACGCAAAGAAAAAGAAGAGCCCCCCAAGCGCCGTGAGCTACAGAAGTATCAAGCCGGCGTCTTCCTGATCATCCTCTCCTTGGTCCTATTTGCACTCGGCCTTTTCTTCCGGCAATTCAACTTCCACATCATGGGCGTCTTCCTCCTCGGCGCGGGCATTGTCTTCCAGTTCGACAAAAACCGCCCGAAAGGCCGCATCTGGTAAGCGGCTAAGCGGATTCTTCGGGCAGGCGGAGCAACCGCCCGCAACCGGTCGAACTGTGTTGCTCTCAGAGGTTGCGCTGCGGGTTGTTGGCCCACACCGCGCCGACTGCGAGTGTGAGGTAGACCGCGCTGCCGAGCAGCACGGGTGCGGCATAGGAACCGGTGAGGGAGTGGCCAAGACTGTAGGCGAGCGGGCCGAACGCGCTGCCCCACACGAAAAAGAGCATCGAGGCCCCGCTGATCGCGCCGATGTGGGCGCGCCCGTAATAGCGTGGATAGGAAACATTCATGACCACCGCGAACCCTGCGCCCGAGCAACCCATGCCGATGATAAGCAGGACTTTGCCGAGAACCGAGGGCAGGAGAACCACGCCCAGGCCCATGACGGCTCCGGCCGCCCCCACAAACATGACGAGGTAGCGGATGCGTATGTGATCGGCAATAATTCCGAGCAGGAGATTCGTCGGCACCGAGACCATGGCGGCAAAGGCGAAGAAGCCGAGCATGACGCGCCGGTCGACACCGTAGTCCCGCGCAATGTCAACGACGTGAAAGGTGTAGGCTGTGATGACGAGGGCATTGATGCCGAGCCCGGCGAGCACGCCGCCGACGCCTCCGAGCAACCCAATGGTCCCCGCCTCGCCGAGGAACAGCCACATGACGTCGCCGTTCGAAGCACCGACAGCCTTCATGAGGCCGATCTCGCGGGTGCGCTCCAC
>SKLD01000470.1 GCA_007123395.1 Opitutales bacterium | reverse complement strand
TTTCGAGCCAGTTGATTGATGATTTAGGATTGGTGATTGTTGATTTTTGATGTGGGCGCACGCCGGAAGGTAGGCCCGCACGGGCCGGAGGCTGTCTCCTGATATCTCAGACGGTGCGGAGCAAACGAATGGGGTGATGGGTGTCTCACCCCCCCGTCTCACCCTCCGTGTCTCCGTCAACTCCGTGGTAAAAAAAACGCCGCAGCAGGCTGCGGCTGAAAAAAGCGGTCCCGTTCAAACGGGACCGCAGTGCGCGAAGGCAGCCTGCTGCCGAGCATCCATACCACCGGGTTTTCGGATCACCGGCCTGCGGCCTCTACCGATCACTCAGGCGCGGTGCGGTGCGCCCTTGCTCTCGGAGTTGCCGGAGCAACGCCTGCATTTGTTCGATGCGTTCCGGATGGTCGGCGGCGAGGTTGCGGCGCTGGCCGAGGTCGGAATTGAGGTCGTAAAGCTCTACGGGGAGTTCGTTTATCTCCGTATAGCCGTGTTTGGCATGCCATGCATCGGGTGCCGGATGCCTCATGTAGCCCGAAGGCGCGTTGATGAGGAGCCAATCTCCGTCGCGGATGGCGTAGACATCTTTACTGGTGTTATGCACCATGGCCGTGCGCGGGCCGGCGGGCGTCTCCCCGCGGAAATAGGGCAGAAAATCAAAAGAGTCCTCGGCCGAGTCCGGGGGCAGCTCATAACCGATGAGCGAAGCAACGGTGGCCATGATGTCGGTCTGCGAGAACAATGTATCGGAAATCGTGCCCGCTTGAATCACGCCCGGCCAGCGGATGAGGGTGGGCACGTGGTGGCCGCCTTCGTAGATGTCGCGCTTGCGCCCGCGGAGGGGTGCGGAGGACCAATGGTCGTATTTCTCATCGCGGGCGAAGGCGTAGTCTTCCGTGCCATTGTCGGAGGAGAAGAGGACTATGGTGTTGTCGGCCTCGCCGATCTCTTCGAGGGCGCGGAGGATTTGGCCGCAGGCGTCGTCGGTCTGGTAAACAAGGTCGCCATAGGGCCCGGCCTGCGATTTGCCGTCGAAGGTGTCGTCGGGGATGATCGGCGCGTGCGGCGTGGGAAAGGCGTGGTAGAGGAAGAACGGCTGCGCCTGATCCTTGCGGGATCGTATGAACTCCACGCTGCGCCGCGTGAGGGCAGGCATCACTTGGTAAGGGTCCCAGTCGTCCGCCATCGGCCCGTCCCGGCATTCCCAGCGGCCCTCCTTGATGGGCTTCCAGCCCTCCGTGTTGAGCGGGGTGTCGGGTGCCTGCAAGACGCGGTCGTCCTCGATCCAGGTGTAGGGCGGGAAGTTGATGACATCGTCCCCGAAGTAATGCTGAAAGCCCACGGAGAGCGGACCGCCGGGCACCGGTCGGGTCCAATCAAAGTCCTCCGGGCGGATGGAGGTAGGCTCCGCGCCGGGCTTGCGGAGAGCACCCCAATCCCACCCGAGGTGCCATTTGCCGATGCAGGCCGTGGTGTAGCCGGATTCAGCGAGGATTTGCGGCAGGGTGAGCTGGTTCTGCTTGAAGACGGGTCGACCTAGTGCACCGACAATACCGTGAAAATCCCGCCAGTGGTGACGGCCCGTGAGGAGGGCATAGCGGGAGGGCGTACAGATGCCGGAGGAAGCATGCGCATCGCGTAGGTTCATCCCCTGCGCGGCGAGGCGGTCAAGGTTGGGCGTGGGGATTTTCGAGTTCGGATTGTTCGCGCCGAGGTCCCCGAAGCCCATGTCGTCCGTATAAAGAATGAGGATGTTCGGGCGCTTGTGCGCCGGTGAGGATGCGGTGGCACCCCCGGTGGTCTTAGGATCGTTCATGAGGTCTGTGTGTGGGGGGAGGAAAAAGGACGGATAGGATGGCTTCGCTAAAAAGTCTCATGCGGGATAACCGAGCCGGTCTCTGTGCGCACCACCACCCGATCGAGCTGGCCTTCGCTGATTTCCGTAAGGAAATAGGTCGAACCCGGCGTCGTGGGAAAACGGATACCGGAGGCCGGGGCGGCAAAGCTCAGTTGGGCCGTCGTGCCGGAACCGGAGTGCACAACCACGCGGACGGGGAGGCCCGCCTCCCAATCGACGCTGACCGTGAAATCGCCGCGGGCGCGCAAGCCTTCCATCCGGCCGTTCGGCCATGCGGAGGGCAGGGCCGGCAAAAGGTCGATGACCGGTGCCCCCTCCTGCTCGCGATGGCTCTGCAAGAGCATTTCCGCGATGCCCGCGGTGACGCCGAAATTGCCATCGATTTGGAAGGGCGGGTGCATGTTGAAAAGGTTGTCCACAGTGCTTTGCCGAAGCAGTTGGTGGATGTGGTAGAGGGCGCTATCGCCATCGCGCAAGCGGGCGAAGACATTGACGGTTTTCGCGCGGCTCCAACCCGTCCCGGCCCCGCCATGTTCCATGCGCCGCTCAATCGTTTTGCGGGCTGCCGCGAACAGAGCGGGTTGAGCGGGTGTGATCCCCTCAAAGGGATGCAGGTCGAGCAGGTGGGAAACGTGCCGGTGGCCCGGAGCCTCCTCCTCGTAGTCGTGTATCCACTCTTGAATGGTGCCGTTGGCACCAATTTGCAGAGGAGGAATCTTCGGTAAGGCGGCCAGCAACTGCCCGCGCAGGGGCTCGTCGACGCCAAGGATACGGGAAGCGCGGATAACCCGGTCAAAGACAAGCCGCGCGAGCACATTGTGGTAGGTGCTGGCTTTCGTCACGCGCAGCGGAACGCCCGTTTCCGGGTGCAGGTAGCCGGTCTCAGGGCTCGTCGAAGGAATGGCGAGGAGGCGCCCCTGATCATCCAAATAGAGGTAGTCGAGGATGAACTCAGCCGCCCCCCGGAGCAGGGGATACGCATCCTCACGGAGGAAATCGATATCTTGGTTGAACTCGAAGTGACGCCACCACGTCAGCGCCATCCACGCCCCCGCCATAGGATCGAGGACGCTGTTGTTGAACTGCGAGGGAAAAGTGGACCCCGCCGGCGTGATGCGCCCGAAGGCATTAGTGATGGCAAAGGACATCCAGCCGTTGGCGCGGTAGAGACGCTGAGCGGCCATTTGCCCGCGCTCCGCGAGGAGGGTGAACCAATCGTTCAGGGGCGCGATCGTTTCCGGCAGGTTGCAAAGGTCGGCCGGCCAGTAGTTCATCTGCAAGTTGATATTCAGATGGTAGTCGGCCATCCACGGCGCCCACATGTGGATATTCCACAGTCCCTGCAGGTTGGCCGGCAGCCGGCCCGGCCTGCGCGAACTGGACATCAAAAGGTAGCGCCCGTATTGAAAAAGCAACTCCACAAGATGCGGGTCCTCCCCACCCTCTTGCACGGCCGCCAAGCGCTGGTCGGTCGGCACATCCCCGATGGCACCGGGCGCAATCTGCAAGCGGACGCGATCCATGAGGGCGCGGTGCTCCGTGAGGTGGTCGGCAAGAATCTCCGTCCAAGGCTTCCCGGCCACGGCGGCGAGGCGCTCATTGGCCAGTCGACCCGCGTCGAGGGCCCGGTCAAAGTTGAGCTTCGCGGGATTGTAGTCGGTCGCGGCCACGAAGAGCAAAACGACCGCGTCGGCCCCCTCCACGACGAGGGTGTCTTCTTCCGCCCGGATCCGGCCGCCTTCCGTCTGCGCGAGGAGCCGTCCGGCAAACTTCATGCGCTCGCCGCACGGCCCCACCCCACCCGCACGGCCACCTTGATCCCTTTCGTCGTCCACCACCTGGCCATCGAAATGCAGACTGTCCGGGCCGGGGGCGGTGACGCGTATCCGCTGTTGGGGCATGGCGGCACTTTCGTGACTCCAGTTCCCCTCCACCGAGGCAAGGGATTCCCAGTCGCGGGAGAGCCGGACGGTCGCGCTGGTCTGCCCCGGCTGGTCCGCCGACAACCGCACGGCCACCACATCATCCACGGCCGAGACAAGGACCTCGCGCAGGAAGCGCACGCCGTCCACCTCGTAAGAGATGCGGGCCACCCCGTCGCGCAAATCGAGATCGCGCCGATAGGCGGTGGCCTCCTCGCCGTGGGTCATCTGTATCCAAAGGTCCCCGAACGGTTGGTAGGAGCGGAAGTAGGAGGGCGAGCCGGTCATGTTCCGGAGCCCGTAGGCATGGGCCTCCGCTGCTTGCCCCGCCAAAATGAGCCGACGCATCTCCAGCCAGTGTGCATGGTAGTCCTCCGGCCAAACTTCAATGGGCTCGCCCGCCCAGAGACTCTCCTCGTTCAAGAGAAGGCGCTCCTCCGCGACCGAGCCAAAGACCATGGCTCCCATGCGCCCATTGCCCAAGGGCAGGGCCTTGAGCCAATCATCGGCGGGCTCCTTATACCCCATGACGAGCGGGGTTTCCTGTGTGGTTGCCGGTGGCGTATCCGCAAGAGCCCCGGGAACGGAAAAGCCGGGCAGGCTGATGGAAAGAAGAAGGGCCATTTTTCTGAGATCTGTTTTCATGCAAAAGGCGGTGGGTGAGGGGCAAAAGTCGTGAATAAAAGGAGGGGCCTGTCAGCGCTCGCTCAAGCGGGGTGCCGTGTGGCCCTGCTCCCGGTGCTGCTGCAGCAAGGCCTGCATTTGCCGGACCTTCTCCGGATGAGCGCCAGCGAGGTTGTGCCGCTGACCGATGTCTTCCTCCAGGTTGAAGAGTTCTACCGGGAACTCCTCGCCGGGCGGGTATCCGTGCCTTTCGTACCATTCATCAGGGGCCGGCTGCCTCGTATATCCGGAGGGCGCGTCAATGAGCAACCAATCGCCGTCGCGTATGGCGTAGATGTCGCGGCTGGTGTTATGCACCATCGCTGTGCGCGGACCGGCGGGCGTCCCCCCCTTCAGGTAAGGAAGAAAGTCGAAGGAGTCCTCCGCGGCATTGGGAGGCAGTTCATAGCCCACCACCGCCGCCACCGTGGCCATGATATCGGTCTGTGCAAAGAGCGAGGTGGAGATCCGGCCGGGCTCAACCACCCCCGGCCAGCGGATGATCGTCGGCACATGGTGGCCGCCTTCATAGATGTCGCGCTTGCGCCCGCGGAAGGGTGCGGAGGACCAATGGCCGTACTTGCGGTCGCGCGCAAAGGCATAGTCCTCCGCTCCGTTGTCAGACGAAAAAATGACGATAGTGTTCTCCGCCTGTCCGATTTCGTCGAGAGCCCGCAGCATCCGTCCCACGGCATCATCCGTCTGATAAACGAAATCACCGTAGGGACCGGCCTGCGATTTGCCATCAAACTCATCATTCGGAATAATCGGGGCGTGCGGTGAGGGAAAGGAGTGGTAGAGGAAAAACGGCTGTGTCTGATCCTTGCGGGAGAGAATGAAATCCACGCTGCGTTGCGTGAGCGTCGGCATCACCTCGTAAGGATCCCAATCGCTAACCATGGGACCGGGACGCGACTCCCAGCGCCCTTCCTTGATCGGTTTCCAAAGATCCGTATCCATCAGCACATCGGGTGCCTGCAAAATCCGGTCGTCTTCGATCCACGTGTAGGGCGGAAAATTGATAACATCATCGCCAAAGTAGTGATCGAAACCAACGGCGAGCGGTCCTCCGGGTATGGGAAGGCTCCAATCGAAGTCCTCCGGCTGAATGGATCGGCTTTCGGTGCCAGGCTTGCGCAGCGCATCCCAGTCCCAGCCAAGGTGCCATTTTCCGATACAGGCCGTGGTGTAACCCGTCTCCGCCAGCATCCGCGGCAAGGTCAACTGGTTTTCCTTGAAAACCGGACGCCCGAAGGCACCGACAATCCCATGAAAATCACGCCAGTGCGCGCGGCCGGTGAGCAGGGCATAGCGCGAAGGCGTGCAAATTCCCGAGGAGGCATGCCCGTCCTTCAAGTTCATCCCCTGCCCCGCCAACTGGTCCAAGTTCGGCGTGGGAATCTTCGATTCCGGATTGTTCACGCCCAAATCCCCGAAGCCCATGTCGTCCGTGTAGAGGACCAGTATATTGGGCAACGGCTGCGCCATTAAGGATGCGGCCGTGCCGCAGAGTGCCATGAGTATGGTTCTGTTTTTCATTTGAGGTTGGAGTCGTGTGAAAGCCGGAAACACCCGACAAAGTTTAGATCAAATCGGCAAAAAGCACAATGAGCCTGTCCCTTGGGACCGGCGGCGTTTGGAGGCAACTGTTTTGTCTCTGTTTCAGTGTTTTGGCTCAATTACAATGCAACTGAAAGGAGAAAAACCGGGACATCAACCTACCCGAAATCCAATCGTTGAAAACCGATAAATTGGACGACCGACGGCAGTGCCGTCTTTGGACTGCGCGTCCCGTCAAAACGGGACCGCTTTCCAAAGTGCCTTCGGCACGGAAAACGTCCACCACCGCACACCTCAACAATCATCAATCGACAATCGGAGCCAACAACAGCAGGTCTGTGCGGATTCTATGGAATGCACCGGAACTCGATTTCGAGCCAGTTGATTGATGATTTAGGATTGGTGATTG
>SKLD01000105.1 GCA_007123395.1 Opitutales bacterium | reverse complement strand
TGGTCTCTCTCAGCGGGCGGCCTCGTCCTAGACCTTTCGCAACTGTCGACAGCCATCGTCCTTTGGCGGCACGGGAGAGGACTGGGAGAGATGTTCCGTAAATCCGGGACCTTGCTGTCCCCTCCTATCCCCTGCCGCATTCGTTGGCGGGGACGACACATCGGTGCGATTGGAATTGATTCGACAATCATCGGTCGACTGATCGGCATCCCGGGCTTTCGCTTTACCGATGTCAAACAGCCGAACTTACCTGGCTGACGCGTCGGAAGAGGCGCTCACTCACCTTCGCCGTAGGTGATCAACCGAAGTCCGGGGACGCGTCTAAACTCACTCCCGTTGCGGCTCACGAGCGCTTGGTCCAAGGCAACGGCGTGGCTCGCAATCCATAGATCGTTCGCGCCGATTAACTGACCCGAGGCTTTCAAGTGGCGGAAAATACTTCGATACGCCGAAGCCACCGAGAGTTCGAGCGGAGGGAAGTCCAGACGGTCGCGCGCAAACTGCACAAAGGGATGTGTCTCGTCTGAAAACCCGGCGAGAAATTCTCCCCATGCCACCGGCGAAATCTGCAGACGCTCGTCCGCGTGCGCCTCCAGAAATGCCGCGATCGCGCCGCGCCTACGCCGCTTCGACTCGCGCTGATAGTCGATCAGAAAACAAGTATCGACCATCAGCATGACCACTTGTCCTCGGGCGGTAGGTCAGATCGCTGGTTGCTCTCCAGTTCGTCAAGAACCGCATCGGTCACTGGCGGCAGTTCCCCGAAATGATCCAGCCAAGTCTGCGCCGTCGGACTCTCACTGTCCCAATGACCGCGACGAATGACCTCCGAAAACGATTCCCGCGCATGCCGCCTCGCCCGCCGCAAGCGCAGATACGCATCTTCGGAAATTGAAATATTTTTAGAAGCCATACGCATATGGGCATGGGTGATTGCCGTGGTGTCAAGAACCGACCGCCATGGTCGGCACAAAGCATGATTCCCGGCAACCTCTGGCCTCCGGCACCAAAACAGAATTTGCCTTCCCCACGGAGAGACCCACAACTCCCTTCACCGTGAAGATTCTCCTGATTTCGGACGTGCACAGCAACATTCACGCTCTCGACGCTGTCTTGAAAGAAGAGCGCGACAGCGATGTGATCTACTGCACAGGCGACTTGGTCGATGTCGGCTTCCACCCGCAGGAAGTCGTGGATCGCGTGCGCGAGGCGGGGATCATTTGTGTCCAGGGCAATCACGACCGCAATGTCATCGCGCGTTACGAAGCCGGCTGGGACGCGGATGCCCCACCCATGGATTTCCCCGACCACAACGCCCGCCGACTGGACAGCGCGGCCGTCCGCTTTCTCAAAGGCTTGCCCGAGCGCATCCACTTTGCCCACGACGGAGTGGCGTATCTTCTTCAGCATCTCTACCGCGGCTACGACCTTATCCAGACGATCATGGAATTCGACGGATTCTGGGGAGAGACGCCCGTCGCCGCCGGAACGAACCGACGGGCCGTCTTGCTTGGGCATACGCACCACCCCGGTATCTTCTGGATGCGGGACGACACCTGCTGGATCAATCCGGGTAGCGTGGGCTACAACCGACCGAAGGATCCGAGCATCGCTACCCGTTACGTGACGATTACGGATGGCCGGGTGCGTATCCACAATCTCATGCATCCGCACTGCCGCTCACGCGTGGCCATCGGCGAGGAGTTCCAACGCCTCTACAGGCGCGTCTGAGCGGAACGCCCTATTTTCGAGCCGGGTCCCTACTATGAAAAATTCCAAGTTGCCACGGGACGGGGCACCGGACAGCCTCCGTCTTCGTTATGTCCAAAACGACCAAAGGTTCGAAGACAAAGTGCGTCGGTATCCTCACCTCGGGCGGGGATTGTCCGGGACTCAACGCGGCGATCCGGGGCGTGGCCAAGGCCGCCCTCCACTACGGCATCAAGGTGCTCGGCGTGCAGGACGGCTTCCGCGGCCTCGTGGAAAACCGCTTCCTGCCTCTGGACGACAAATCGACGAGCGGCATCCTCACCTACGGGGGTACCATCCTCGGCACGAGCCGCGACAAGCCCCACAAAATGCCGATGGGAGGCAAAGAACTCGACATGACCGATGTCGCCATCGCCAATGCCCGCCGCCAGCAGATCGACTGCCTCGTGTGCCTCGGCGGCAACGGCACGCAGAAGAACGCCATGCATCTCTTCAAGGAAGGCGGCCTCCCCGTCCTCACCCTTCCGAAGACAATCGACAACGACGTCGCCGAGACTGACATCACCTTCGGTTTCGACAGCGCCCTGAACATCGCAACCGAGGCCATCGACCGCCTCCACACCACCGCGACGAGCCACCACCGCGTCATCATATGCGAAGTCATGGGACACGACGCCGGTTGGCTTGCCCTCGGCGCGGGCATCGCGGGCGGGGCGGACGTCATCCTTATTCCCGAAATTCCCTACAATCTCCAAGTCGTCGCGGACCATCTCATCGAGCGGCGCCAACATGGAAAACGCTTTTCCATTATCGCCGTGGCTGAAGGAGCGCGCCCGCAAGACGGCCTCAACGGCGAAGAAGCGAAAAAGAAGAACCGCAAGCGCAAGGCCCAGGAAAAGCGCCTGCAGGAGGAGTTCGGCGACAGCGAGATTCACCTCGTACAGGAATCCCTCGACAGCCGTATCGCCAGGCAACTCCAGCGCCTGACCGGCATTGAGGCGCGTACCACCTCGCTGGGGCACGTCCAGCGCGGCGGCACACCCTCGGCGACCGACCGACTCCTCTGCACCCGTCTCGGCACCGTCGCCGGTCAGCTTCTTTACGAGGGCAAATACAACCAGATGGTCGCCATCCGCGGGAGTGAATGCATACCCATACCACTTGAAAAGACGGCGGGCAAGAAACGGCTCGTCCCCGTCGACCATCCCTGGATCCATACCGCCAGACTCGTCGATACCTGCATGGGCAACCGCCCCTAAGCCGCGGCGTGCGCTGCTTCTACGATCCGGGATACTATCTCCCGCTGCCGCCGGACCACCCCTTCCCTATGGACAAGTTTCCGCGCGCGGCGGCGATGCTGCGTGAAACATGGCCGGACATTCGCCTCGAACCGGCGCGCCCCGCGGCAATGGAGGATCTCCTGCGCGTGCATACCCGTGATTACCTTGACTCCATCAAAGACGGCACCCTCGCTCCCCGCGCCCGGCAGCGCCTCGGTCTGCCGCATCACCCGCGCCTCCTCCACCGCTCGCGCCTTGAAACCGGAGGCACCCTGCAGGCGGCCCGCGCCGCACTCGCCGACGGTATTGCGGCCAACCTCGCAGGCGGAACCCACCACGCCTTTCCCGCTGCCGGACTCGGCTACTGCGTGCTAAACGATGTCGCCGTCGCCGCCTGCGCCCTTCATTCCTACGACCCCGGCCTGCGCCTCGCCATCGTCGATACCGATGCTCATCAAGGTAACGGCACCCACGCCATATTCGCCGAAGATTCCCGTGTCGCCACGTATTCAATACACGTGGGCCGCAACTATCCCGCAAAGAAGGAACCCGGCGATTGCGACGCTCCCCTTCCCCGCTATACCGGGCCAGACGAATACCTCGCCGCCCTCGACGCCACCCTGCCTTCCTTTCTCCATTCGGTCGAGCCCGACCTTGTCTTCTGGATCAGCGGCGCGGACGTCCACGAGGCTGACCGCTTTGGCCAACTCCGGCTCGACACGCCCTCCATACACGAACGCGACCTCCGTGTTTGCCGTGCCTGCCGCGAAGTCGCCGCCCCGCTTGTCGTCCTCTACGGCGGCGGCTACAACCGCGACCGCGTTCACACCGCCCGCCTTCATGCACAGTCCGTCTTGGTCGCAGCGGAGGTTTCGGGAAAAACGGGCGGACGAGTCACCACGGGTTCGCCCGAGACGCCGAATCCATCATGAGCAAGAGCGGCATAGCCACAGCCTTACTTCCCCAATCCGTAGAATAAGGATACGCCCTCGGTCGTCGAGTGCGGGGTGCGCCTCAATGGTCTTATCTGAACTCGTGGCATTTTCGCTTGTATACACATTCAAACTCCGCCCATTTGCACCATAAGCGTAGCACGGCATGCTAGCGGTGTGGACACTCGGGAGTTTGAGGAATGGTTCGCGCGTCAAGGTTGGTCACCGTTTGCTTTTCAGCGGCGAGTGTGGGCTCTGATGCGCACAGGTGCCTCGGGCCTGCTCCACTCCGCCACCGGCAGTGGAAAAACCCTTGCGGTGTGGTTCGGCGCTTTGGGTACGGCGAGCAGCGGGACGGACCGGGGCCTCCGGGTTTTGTGGATCACGCCCATGCGCGCGCTTGCCGCCGACACCGAGACAAATCTGCGGGAACCGCTGCACGGTCTCGGAATCGACTGGCGCGTGGACCGCTGGACGGGGGACGTGTCCACATACCGCAAACGGAAAATCCGGAGCAATCCCGGCGAGGCGCTTGTCACGACGCCTGAGAGTCTCTCGCTTCTCCTCAGCCAGCCCGATTTCGCGCCGCGCTTCGCAGGACTGCAAACGGTGATCGTCGATGAGTGGCACGAGCTTCTCGGTTCAAAGCGCGGCGTCCTCACCGCACTGGCGCTCGCGCGCCTGCGCCGTGCCGCACCGGGCCTGCGGGTGTGGGGCCTCTCCGCCACGCTCGGGAATATAGAGGAAGCGGCGGAGGTGCTCGGCGGGCGGACAGAGGACGGCACGCCCGCATCGATGGAAGTCGTGGAGGGCGGTATTCCGAAGCGAATGGAGATCGAAAGTTTGCTTCCCGATGCCGAAGCCCCGTTTCCATGGGCCGGACACCTTGGGCTGCGTCTTCTGCCAACAGTCCTCGCGGAGTTGCGGGAAGCCCGCACGGCGATTGTATTCACCAACACCCGTTCGCAGGCGGAGTTGTGGCACAGCGCTCTCTCCACCGCCGCGCCGGATCTCGCCATCGGCATCCATCACGGCAGCATCGACCGAGCGCGGCGCGCGGAAGCGGAGGCGGGACTGCGCACAGGTCAGTTGCGGGCCGTTGTGGCGACGTCCAGCCTCGATCTCGGCGTCGACTTTGCTCCGGTGGAGCGGGTCATTCAGGTGGGCAGTCCAAAAGGCGTCGCCCGGCTGCTCCAGCGCGCCGGGCGGTCAGGCCACCGGCCCGGCGCCACAAGTCGCGTCCTCTGCGTGCCCGCCAACAGCTTCGAACTCGTGGAGATCGCGGCGGCGCGGGAGTTGGCAGAGGCCCGCGTGATCGAAGCGCGCTGCCCGCCCCCGCAGGCGCTCGACGTGCTTTGTCAGCACCTTCTGACAATCGCAGCAGGCAGCGGTTTCACCTCCCACGCGATGCTCGCCGAGGTGCGCACCGCCCATGCCTTCCGGACACTGGACGAGCAGACCTGGCAATGGGTGCTTCGGTTCGCGGCCACGGGCGGCGAGTGGGCGGACGCCTGCCGCTGTCGACAGAGCTGGCCGCCGCCGTGCGCGACCGGTTTGACCGCGCCGCCCGGGGCATCTTCGAGGGAGCGGAAATGCAACGCGTGCGCCCCCTTTTGGAGATCCAGGCAACGATGTCCGCCCTGCCGCGGAAGAACGAGTATCTCGCCGAGACGCTGCGCAGCCGCGAAGGTTGGCACATCTTCCTCTACCCCTTCGCGGGACGGCTCGCGCACGAGGGTCTGGCCACCGTCATGGCGTGGCGGCTCACCCGCCTCCGTCCGAACTCGCTCGTCTGGGCCGCCAATGACTACGGCCTCGAAATCCTCGCTGCAAAGGAAACCGACTTCGCCGCCGCGCTCCCCGCCCTCCTCCGCCCGGAAAACCTCGCCGACGACATCCTCGCGAGCGTCAACGGCACGGAGCTGGCACGGCGAAGCTTCCGCGAGATCGCCCGCGTCGCCGGTCTCACCCGCGAGGGACCTCCCGGCCGTCCGCGCGGCGCGCGGCAAATCCAAGCATCGAGTTACCTGCTCTTCGAGGTATTCCAACGCTACGAACCGGACCACCGGCTCCTCGCGCAGTCCCGGCGCGAAGTCCTCGAAATGCAGTTGGAGGAGACCCGGCTGCGCAACACCATGCGCCGGATGCAGACCGAGGCATGCATCGTCCGCCAGATCGAAGCCCCAACTCCCCTCGCCTACCCCCTTTTTGTCGAGCGCCTGCGCGAACAACTCACCTCCGAACAACTCGCCGACCGCATCCGCGCCATGGAAGTCGTCATGGAGAAAGCACACCGCAAACATGTCCGCACGTAAGCCGCTGCCCTTCACCCTCGCGGGCGAGCGGCTTCTCGCCCTCCCCGAGCGCGCCCTCTTCTGGCCCGGGCGCGGCATCCTCTTCGCCGCCGACCTCCACCTCGGGAAACCGGCCGTTCTCGCGAGCCACGGAGTCATCCTGCCCGCGGCCACCGGACATGGCGAATGGCAGGGTCTCGCTGCGAT
>SKLD01000425.1 GCA_007123395.1 Opitutales bacterium | reverse complement strand
GAGAATGGCGCGGGCCTCAGGGTAGGGCAATGACCGTATGCGCGACGGGATGTCCGGATCTGAGAATGGCGCGGGCCTCAGGGTAGGGCAATGACCGTATGCGCGACGGGATGTCCGGATCGTCCGCGAGACGGCGGGCCACGGCCGAAATGTAGCGGGCTCGGTATCCGGTCTTGTGCCGGCGCAGGTCGGCTTCCGGGACGGCGGCGAGGGCCTCCCAAGTGGGCAGGTCGTAGGTCTCACCTTGCAAGTGATTGCCGAAATCCTTGGCAAAGAGGCGCAGAATCTCTTTGATCTGCACGATCTGTTTTGTGGAACTGCAAAGAAACCCAAGCAGCGTTTCGCCGGGATCCTGCCGCAATATCCGCAGGCCCGGCCATTGGCGGAGGGCTTTTGCAAGGACGTGGTCGCTGCGCCAGGGGAGCGCGTCGGTCAGCGCGGCGAAGTCGGTGTCGAGGGCAAAATAATCGGCGAGGACGGCAGGATCGCCGCCGGTGGGGCTGCGCGCGATGACAGTGCCGTCGTTGGCGAGTCCGATTTCCCATGCATGGCCGCATGTCACGCCGCCGTAGGTTGTCGTGCCCGTGGCGTCCCACGCGAAGGCTTGGCCGCCGTCGAGGATTTCCGCGAGCACCGCCGGGCTGAGGCGGAAGGCGAGGTCGATGGGTGCCCAGTCTGCCCGGCTCACGGCATTTCCCACAGAAAGCTTCTCCATGTGTCCACGGTGTCGCCGCCGGCGTCAAGAAGGCGCAGACGCCACGCGACCGGGCGCAGGCGCCCGTCGGTCTCCGGCCAGTCAGCACCGGTGAGCCCGAGATAGACGATGCGCGCACGCGCAGGCTCCGTCGGCAGCGTGAAATCGTAGGTGAGGACATCGTTGGCGTCGGAGCGGATCATCTCCAAGGCGAGGGTAGTGCCCGGGTCGATGTCGCGCAGGCGCGGTTTTAGCTCGGCGATGACGTAGAGACCGGTGCGCTCCTCCGGATCGGTGCGTAGGAGAACGCGGTTGTCGACGGCTTCCTGTCCGGTGAAGAACTCACTAATATACTGGAACTGCGCCGTCTCCATAGGGCGCGTGTAGACGTTTTTGAAGACGGACGCGGCAAGGCCGGACGGGAGCATTGCGGCGGCGAGAAGGAGGTAGGCGGTGAAGGCGGCGAGCGGGTGCTGTCTGTGAAACTGCCAGATAGGGCGCATGGAGCGGGAGGGTTGGGGGTGGTCAATAGCGGACGGGGCGGAAGCCGACTTTCTCGTAGCAGTCCGGAGGCAACTCTGTGAGAAAGCGGCTCGGTTCCGCGCGTATGGCACCGCCCCGTGTCTTGTTCATCATTGGAAAACAGAGGTAGAGTTGGTCCATCGCGCGGGTTACGGCAACATAGAAGAGCCGGCGCTCCTCTTCGATCGCCCCCGACTCCACCGCCCGCTTAAGGGGGAAGAAGTCCTCCGCGCAGCCGAGGACGAAGACGACCGGAAATTCGAGCCCTTTGGCTTGGTGGACGGTCGTCATCCGCACGGTGTCCTCGTCCGGGTCGACGGAGCGGTTCGAAGTCTCCGAGTTGAGAAGGACAACTTGGGAAAGGAACTCCGAGAGCGTTTCGAATTTCTCCGCGAAGCTGAGAAGCCCCTCGAGGTCTTCGCGGCGCTCCTCCCCGTTGGAGTAGGCCGTGAGAATGTAGTCGCCATACCATCCGTCGATGCCGCGTTGCACGAGCCGGGCCGCGGAGGTGCCGTCGGCGCCGTTCTCGAAGAGTTCGTTCAGTTCGCAGAGCGTTTGCGCAAGTTGTTTGAAGTCGGCCTTCGCGTCGCCCGGGACCTTGGCGACGACGGATGGCTTCAGCAGCGCGTTGAAGATGTCGCCGGGCTCCGTCGGTGCGGTGTCGAAGAGCGTATCCTCCGCCGAGGCATCGGCGCGGCGGGCTTTCTCACGTTCGAGATCGGCGGCCTTTAGGATTTTCTCCACTGTGGCCGGGCCCACGCGGGGAAGTAGGCCGAGGAGGCGTTCGAAGGCGGGCTTGTCCGACGGATTATTGATAACACGCAGTTGCGCGATGAAGTCGCGGATGTGCGCCTGCTCGAAGAAGCGCACCCCGCTCGTGATGACGAAGGGCACGCCCGCGCGCGTCAGCTCCAGCTGCGCGTCGACCGCTTGGTAATGGGCGCGGTAGAGCACGGCGATGTCTTTCAGCGCATAGCCTTCATCGTAGAGCCCCTGGATACGTTGGGCGAGAAACTGACCCTGCTGCACACTGTCGAGAAGCGGTACAACATAGGGCGTGAGGTTGTCCTCCTTGGCCGCGATGAGTTCTTTGAAGTATCCCGCCGTGGCGGGTTGTGCCTCCAGCACTTTGTTGGCGAGGGAGAGGATCTGCGGCGAGCTGCGGTAGTTGCGCACGATCTTGTAGATGCGCGTGCCGGGATGCCGGTCGGGGAAGGCGCGGATGTTCTCAAACACCGCCCCGCGCCATGTGTAGATGCACTGCGCGTCGTCGCCCACCGCCATAATGTTGTGGTGGTGCCCGATGACGTCGATGATCTCGCTCTGCATGATGTTCGTGTCCTGATATTCGTCGACGAGCACATACTGGAACTTTTCCTGGAGATACGTCCGGGTCTCCTTGTCCTCCTGGAGCATCTTCAGCCAGTAGTAGAGCAAGTCGTCGTAGTCGGCCACCTGGAGCTGGAGCTTCCGCTCCCGGTAGACCTTGGCAAACTTCTCAAACCGGCCCGTGAGCGAGGCGTCACCCCACGGATAGCGCTGGCGCACGACTTCGCGCAGCGAGGTGTCGGTGTTGATGGAGTAACTGATGATGCTGGAGACGACGTTGGGCTTGGGGTTGTCTTTGTTCTTCAGGTAGCCGGGGTCCAGTTCCTTGATGATGCTCGACATGAGCGCCTCGGCGTCGCCTTGGTCGAGGATATTGTAGTTGGGTTCGAGACCCACGGAACGCCCGAAGCGGCGCAGGAGCCGCCCCCCGATGGAGTGGAAGGTGCCGCCGTAGCTCGGCGGGTATTGCGCCCCCGTCAACTCCATGACCCGCTGGATCATCTCGCGCGCCGCTTTGTTGGTGAAAGTAAGCAGGAGAATGTTCTGCGGAGAAACACGCTTCTCCAACATGAGGTAGGCCACGCGGTAGGTGAGCGTGCGGGTTTTGCCCGACCCCGCGCCCGCCAAGACCAGCGCAGGCCCCGGCGGAGCGGTCACCGCCGCAAACTGCTCCTCGTTCAGCTCGGCCTCGAATTCAATGGGCGAAAAATCCAGCATTGCCCCAATCTGCCGCATCCCACCCACCGGCTCTAGGAAAAAAAACTGCTTGCAAATTCTCGAAGAAATATTGCAAACTCTCGAAGAAATATAGAAACCGGAAATTTAACGAAGGAACATTATGGGCGAGATTCGAATCAAAGCAGAAAAGTGCGGTGTTTATCATGTAACATCGCGTATCATCCATCGGCGGCGATTGCTGGGGGATGCGGAGCGGGATGTGTGGGTGAGCGCGCTGCGGCGGGTGGCGGACTTCAGTGGGGTGGAGGTGATCACGTATTGTGTGTTGCAGAACCACTTTCATATTCTGGTGCGGGTGGATGAGGCGGCGAAGGGGTGTGACGACGCGGAGTTGGTGCGGCGTTACCGGACGCTCTACGGGACGGCGCGGGCGATGTGGAGCGGTTTGAATGCGGATGAGCTGGCGCATGCGCTGGAGCGGGGACCGGTGGAGACGGCAGAGGCGCTGCGCGAGCGTCTGCGGGCGCGGATGGGAGATATTTCGGAGTTCATGCGGACGCTGCGGCAGCGCTACACAAAGTGGTATAACCGCACGCACGAGACGGTGGGGACGCTGTGGTCGGAGCGGTTCGGGAGTGTGCTTGTGGAGAACACGCCCTGGGTGGTGGGTCTGGTGGCAGCGTATATTGATTTGAACGCGGTGCGGGCGGGTCTGGCGCAACTGCCGGAGGCGTATCGCTGGACGGGTTACGCGGCGGCGCTTGCCGGTGACGGGGAGTTGCGGCGCGCGCAGGCGTGGTGTTTTCCGGGGAAGGGCGGGGAGGCTGGGGCGCTGGGGCGCTACCGGTTGCTGATGTTGGGAAAGGGCGCGGCACCGCGTCGCGGCGGGGGCGGTGGACGCGTCGATCCGGAGGATCATTTGGCGGCGGTGCGCGCGGGCGGGGAACTTCGGTCGGACGAGGTGCTGCGGTTGAAGGCGCGGTTTTTTTCGCGCTCACGGGCGCTGGGGAGCCGGGCGTGGATGGAGCGGGGTGACGGCGCGCGGGCGCTGGAGGCGACGGGCAAGCCGGGCGGGGCGGTGCCGTTGGAGGTGTTGAAAGACGGCGATCTGGCGGTGGGGTCGCGCCGGATGCGGCGGGGCGGTTTGTCGCGCGCGGACTTGGACGGGTAACGGTTACGTGCGGGCCACGCGGTCGGGGTGGATTCCGAGGGCCGCGAGGGGTGCGGTGAGGCGTTCTACGGGCAGCCCGATGATGTTGGAGAGGAGGCCGGAGTAGTCACGGACGAGCGGGTTGCCGGGATCCTGAATACCGTAGGAACCAGCTTTGTCGAAGGGGCGGGCGGCATCGACATAGGCGGCGATCTCGTCTTGAGGGAGGTCGTAGAAGGCGACTTCGCTGGTTTCGAAAAGAAGGCGGGGTTCGCCGCCGGGCGGGACCGTGGCGACGGCGGTATGGACGCAGTGCGTCCGGCCGTTGAGGGAGAGGAGCATGGCGATGGCTTCGCGGCGGTCGTTTGGTTTGTTGAGGATGCGGTTGCCGAGGGCGACGGTCGTGTCGGCGGCGAGTACGCAGGCGCGGGGGTAGGCGGTCGCGGCGGCGGCGGCTTTGCGGCGGGCGTTTTCCGTGACGAGGGCGACGGGGTCGCCGTGGGCGTCGTCGAGTTCGTCGACACCGGGCGAGTGGACGGCGAAGGTGTAGCCGGCGCGGGTGAGAATCTCGCGCCGCCGAGGCGAGGCGGAGGCGAGAAGTAGGCCGCCGTAGGCGGGATCCGGGGTGTGGGGGGCGGGCACGGTCAGTTGTTTGCGGCGACGCGGGAGACATCGCCGCTGATCCGCGCAAGGCGCAGACGGGCGCGGTTGTAGAAGTATTCGGCTTCCACGACACCGTCTTCGGCGGCGGCTAGGTTGGCCTGGGCGCTGACAACATCGCGGTTGTCGGCGACACCTTCTTCGAAGCGGGTGCGGGCGAGTTCGAGTTCGCGTTCGCTGAGTTCGAGTTGCTTACGCGCGATATTGATCTGGCTGAAACGGGAGCGGAGGTCCTGGCGGGCGAGGCGGAGGTCGGCGTCGAGTTCGGTTTCGAGGCTGGCGACGGCGAACTCCTGGCGGCGGATGGCGGCGTCAGCCTGCAACTGGTTGGCTTGGATGCGGAAGCCCTCGAAGATTGGCACGGAGACGCCCGCCTGGATGCGCCACTGCTCGCGCATATCGCCGGTGAGGTTGCGCGCGGCGTAGCCCCACTCGCCGGTTAGTTCGAGGTTGGGAAGGCGTTCCCAGCTGGTGGCGCGGCGGGCGTATTGGTTGCGCTCGAGCGTGCGGTTGGCGCGCTGGTATTCGGCGTTTTTGCGGAGGACGGTTTGGAGGCCGAGGACGCGGGCGCTGTCGAGGGCGGCCTCGCTGAGCGGGGGTGGGATGACGCGCAGTTCCGCCCCGAGGTCGATGTTGAGAATGCGCTTGATGCGCATCTCGCTCTCGAAGACGACCGTCTCCTGCTGGAGAAGGGCGAGTTCGTTCTGGGAGAGTTGCACCTCGGCGCGGGTGACGTCGATGGGCGTGGCGACGCCGGCATCGAACTGATTTTCTGAAAGCTCAAGAAGGGCGCGGTCGCGTTCGATGTTGGCTTCGATGACGTCGAGCCGGGCGAGGTTGCGCACGTGGCTGAAGAAGGCGTCGGCGATGGCTTCGAGGATGTCCTGAACGGTGGATTCGAGGTCGAAGGCGGCGAGTTCCTGATCGTAGCGGGCGACGCGGTAGTCGGCTAGGCGGGTGGCGTCGAGGGTGGAGAGGCGGGCGCGCAGGAGGGCGTCGAAGCGGTTTGTGAACCGGCGCGGGGGGATGCCGGGGAGGTCTTCGGTGAATCCGCCGACGTTCGGTTGCATGGCGCGTGATTGTGCGGCGGAGGCGGTGACTTGCGGGAGCAGTTCCGCGCGGGCGCGGCGGGCGCTCTGGCGGAGGCTCTCGACGTTTTCGCGTTCCATGAGGATGGCGAAATTGGCGTCGCGGGCACGGGATAGGGCACCGGCGAGGTCGAGTTCGACCGCTTGCTGTGCATGGCCGGGAGCGGCCGGAAAGAGAATGGCGACAAGGAGCGCGAGGACAAAAGGTGTGCGTTTCATGACGGCAAGGAACTCAAAAGAATCCATGCTCGGTGATTCCACAAGCTATTCCCTTGATTCGGGCGGGGAAGGGAGGATTTGGAGAATGGGTCGGGTGTTCCGTGGGCGGCCGCGGACAG
>SKLD01000399.1 GCA_007123395.1 Opitutales bacterium | reverse complement strand
TTTTCACCGCTTCGGGCAACGAGGATTTCCGCAATCCTTTCGGCGAGCAAATCCGGTGGGGTCGTGACGAGGAGGATATGCGGTTTATCATGGACCGCGACGACAGCTACCCGCGCGACGTTTTTCTTCTCCGCAAGGAGAATCCGCTCGTTCCCTATAGTTACGGCGATTTGGGAAGGAACTACCGGATCAGTGGTCCGGACACCTACACGAAAAGGCGCGAACTGAATGCGATGCTTCTGGTTCAGACGGAACCGGTGCGGAATTTGAATCTTGAGTTCGGAGGCTATTACACGAAGACGGACCAAGAGGGCTTTAACGTGAATATGTCCATGCCGACAGACAGCGAAGGGTTCCCGGCGCCGTCGGACGAATTCCCCATCCTCGCGGGCCAAGTGAACCGGCAAAACCTTTGGATCCGGCACCCGGAGGTGCTGGCGATTCTCGGCGGAAGCATTCCGACGAGTGCCTACCCGGGGACGGTTCGGCGCTATGGATTGGATGAGATTCTGGGTTTTCGGGTGACGGCGGATGACATCCCGAATCTTTCCGCGGATCACCCTATCCTTGCCCTCACGACCGGTGGTGTCGGTGAAGTCTTTGTCACGCCCGATTTGGCGGCACGCGCAATGCGACCGGAGATGGATGAAAATGAGACAACATTGAAGTTCCAACGCTATTACTGGATGAAGCGTCCCACGGAGTCAGAGTCGGTGCAATTGCGTCTGCGCGGTGCCTATGCCTTGGAAACGGGCAATCCGCTGCGCCGGGGAGACGATACCATGACCCACACGTTCATCGGTGGGGTGCAATACACGAAAGACCAGTTTTCGATTGTACAGGGGAATCCCGGGGTAAGTGAACTCCTCACTTCCGGACAACTCGTTCCAAATCCGGACGCTCCGGGTTTTACGGTGGGGCGCTTCGGCGAAGACCCGTATCTACTGCGGTCAAGCATTTACGACTTCAGTCCGATCCGCTACAACAATGAGCCTTTGGCCTTCCCCGGCAACTTGAGTACAAACCTCGGGCGTCCGCTGGCTGAGTATGTCAATGATCCGGTGGACACTCCCGGCCGCATAGCTGGCTACAATATCGCCCGCTCGGGTTGGAAGGACGTCGATGCAACCTACCGCGGCTATTATGGAATTTACCAAGCGCAGATGTTCCAGGACCGCATTACGTTCATTGGCGGGATTCGCAGGGATGAGTATAAAATCATCGAGGAGGAACAAATCCGCCTTATCGACGGAATTCCGGCCTTCAATCCCGCCAACGCGTCGAATCAGACCGACCTCTATTTCGGCAGTCAGCGCTTGGCGCCCATGCCGTTTCTCATTCCGGGAACGGAACCGTATACGGAAGACCGCTGGTTCCCGGAGTTACCCGAAAATCTCAACCGGGAGATCCAGCGCGAGATGGAGCTGATGTTCGAAGGCCTCGGGCCGCAGGGCACACGGCGACAGCTTTTCGATCAGACCCAGTCGTTCACGACGAAAACAGCCGGCCTGTCCGCCCGTATCACGGAGGACTTGAGCATGTATGTCACCTACTCAGAGGGCGTCTTTCCCAATCAGGGGTTATTGGACGGCCTAAACAATCCGATTCCAGCGGAAGAGACCGTTGGTAAAGACATTGGCATGAAGTTCGATCTCTTTGACGGGCGGATTTCGGGAACGATTTCGGTCTTCCAGATTGAGCGGAAGAATGCGTCGTGGAATTTCAACGGAGCGCCCAATCCGCGTTCATGGTATGGCGGAGATCGCGGCCCGGACCCGGAAGAAGGCCGAAGTTGGGGTGCGTTTGACGCGCGTTCCGCGGTCACCGCCGATGGCATCCGCTTTGACTTGGCCCAAGAGATGACTCCGGGAATGACACCGGACCGTTTCCAAGGAATGAGTTACGGCGTGAACGACCGGTTTTTCCGGGAAGCATGGCAGGAGTTTTTCGGCACTGAAGCACCGGAGGTGATTAACACCCGCGTTTTGGATGAGGCCGGGCTGACGTTCGTCGAGACTGTTGATGTGGGGACACGGGGTCGGCGCGAGAACGCCGGTGCCCAGCCGTATTACTGGGTGGACGTGAGCCGTGATTTGGTCGAGGGCAAACACGTCAATGCGGACGGGATTGACGTCGGGATGATGATGAAGGCGGCCTTCGAAGCCGCCCTCCAGGCAAGGGATTTCGACGGATATCCGATCTTTTGGCCCGGCGGAATACGGCAGGGCGAACTCGGTGCGGGCAACAACCCGAGTAATACGCGCGGCGCATTGGTCACCTTCGAGGAGCGCGCGCGGGGTGTCGATGGTCAGTTCATCCTCTCACCGCTGCCGAATTACCAAACCATTTTCACCTTCTCCTATCAAAACCGCGAGGTAGTCGGCAACGGTTTTAACCTCGCCCCGCTTATTGATCCAATGAGCGGTGAGCAGGTTCCGGGATCGCGGTATGACTACTGGGTGTTCATTCTTGGCGCGGACAATTTTGAAGACCCGACGGACCCGACGACTTTTGACGGCACGGGCATCAACGGAATGGACCTGTCCTTCGTCCCCAATTGGAATGCGAGCCTTTGGCAGAAATACACCTTTGTCGAAGGACCGTTGGAAGGGCTGCACATTGCGGGCGGAGCAAAGTTTTTCGGAAGCGCGCCGACTTCCGTTGCGATCGGCGGGATAGGCCTCGACGAAAACCGCTTTCCGACACCGCCGACGCCTTCGCGTATCGAGTTTGACGGGAGTATTGGATACCGCTTCGACTGGGGCCGGACGCAGTGGCGTATCAATCTGAACGTCAGGAATCTCCTGAATACCCAGCGGCGGGAGAGGGTCGTCGAATACAGGGATCCCAACGGTCCGGTCGACCCCGTCTTCCGTCGGACCGTCACCTACGCTGCACCCCGTAGTTTCCGCCTGCAGGTAGGAATGTCTTTTTAATCATGAATCGGACAATCAACCGCTCAAAACCTATATTCAGATGAAAGAAAGAACCCACAAACCCTTCACCCTATTTCTTGCCGTAGCCTACGGTTGCCTCGCACCGGCCCTCCACGCCGAGGAGTTCAATGACGTCCAAGTCGTTGAACTCCCGCTTACAAGGTCATTTGAGGTGACCTTCAATACCGTTCACAATTTCTACATTTTCGTAGAACGGCCCTCCCTGTCCGATAACTTCGTCGCGGGCGGCGTGGGTGCCCAAGACAACCGGCAGGCGCGCCTTCCCGTGGCTGGCTTTCAGTTGCCGACACTGCAGAGCGGCGATGTCCTTCACGGCGCGACCATATCTCTTGTGATGTCGTCCGGTTCGCCTGCGGCGAACATTCCGATCAACTGGAATACTCATTTGTATGCCTTTAATGCCGACGTGGACGTTCCCTCCGTTTTTGCCGAGGATGTGTTTTGGGCGGACCCCGACGGCCTCATTGATGAGCGTGGACTTGTGAGTCTTATCTCGACGGATTTCTTCACGCCTGAGACCCAACCCGGTGAGATGGGCGAGGCGTTCATTGATGCGGAGATGCTCGCTGAATTTTACAACACCGATGGCACACCCGTGGGAGACGGTCTCATTTGGTTGCGGTGGAGTCCAGCCTTCCGACCTGGGAGTATTACCCGTTGGACTGCTAATGTGTCCCATGACGACGCCCTGCTTTTCGAGCTTGAATACGTCGCTTCGGGAACTGACCCGGATCCCGATCCAGGCCCGGACCCCGATCCCGACCCGGATCCGGATCCGGATCCTGATCCCGATCCGGGCCCGGAGGATATGTGGGCCGGCTTTCCGATCGATGAAGACGGGTTCGTCGATACCGGCTTCCTTATGGGTTGGCTGTATGTCGTGCACGATCCGTGGATCTATTCGCTTTCGCTTGGTGAATACATATTTTTGCCGGAAGAATATTTCGGCGAGCAGAGCGCGTGGATTTACGTCCTTCGTCCGTGATCAATCAACTTTATGCAAATCAAGGATGAAAGCAGTGTCGGCAAACGGTGCCGACGGAAGTGGAAAGGAGTGTCATTGTACGGCACGGCAATGACGGCGGCACTCATTGCAGCATTCACATGTGCCGTTCCATCAAGTCATGCGGGGACTGGTTTCGAGCGTCCCCGGATCTGGGTGACACCGGGCGAGCGTGTCGGAATTTTGGAAAGGATAGAACACGACGAGGAATCGGCGGCCCTCTTTGAAGCGCTGCAAGCGCGTGCGGATGCGTTTGTTGAGGAATACGAGCGCGATACCCTCGACTTCCTCCTTCAGTTGCCGTTGAATTGGGATGATCCCTACGAGGACTTTCCTCCGTTTCACCGCATCACACGGTATGGCGACTCGCCGGGAATGGAGCGTCGCAGGGTGCTCATGCGCTATCTGCAGGCAAGCATTGACTGCGGCGTCATCTATTACCTGACGGGGGAGGATCGGTATGCGCGCGTTGCGGCGGATGTTCTCGGCGTGATCGTGTCGGCGGTCGCGCGGATGGAGCCGGGGGAATCCTCCTTCAACGGGGGTATTATCTATCCCAACGACCATTTGAAGGAGGCAAGGATTTTTGGCGCACAGATACCTTTGGTCTATGATTTTGTCGCCTCCTATCTTCGTGAGGGCGGACGCGTGCATGACGTCGTGACAGGGGAAAAGCGTGATTTCCCCTTTGATGATGCGGATACGGTCTTTCGCGCTTATGTGGAGCGGGCCATCAATGTGGGCTTGGTGAATAACAACTGGCCGGTCCTTGAGTCGCCGAGTCTCGTCCACAATATACTCGCTCTTGAAGACCCGTCGGATGTTGAAAAATACCTTCCCTACTATTTGGACACGGATACGGACCACCAGACTTCGCTGAAAAAGACCGCCGCCCTCTACGAAAATGCGGGTGATCTGTATCCCGAGTCTCTTCAGTATACCGTGGCGGTGGCCAACTTCAGCACCTACCTGATGATTGTCTTGGACCGGCTCTACCCGGAACTCAATCTCGGAAGAAAGCATTGGAAATTACCGTATTCTCTCCTCGCTTTGGAGTCGATCCGCTTTCCGAATTTCGAATTAATCGCCTTTGGCGACGGACCGCGGCGCATGGGCAGGCCGTACAGCGTTCTTGAGCGCGCTTACAAACTCGCCCGGCTGAACGGGCAAGACGATTTGGCGGAACGCTATGGCGCATGGATTCTGAAGGGAATTGCCAGCGGCGACTATGATCGCTCGAATCTTCCCGGGCATAGATTCGCCGCCACCATTTACACGGCGCCGCTGGCTCTGCTGTGGAGGGTGGAGGAGTTTGCCGGTGATCCGGATACCATCGAAGAACCGTCGAGAACCTTTGATCTTCCCTTCACTGGTATCTTCATTCAGCGGAACACGGAGACCGAGGACCCCCTCCGCTATGGGTTGATGGGCTTTGTCGGCGGCGGGGGAGATTTTGTCCACGGTCACGCCTCGGGTATGGACATGGAGTTGTACGGGTTCGGCCACGTTCTAGGGGTGACCGCCGGGCGCAGTGCCTACGGGACCGACATCCATGAAAACTACTACCGGCTCTTCGCGGGACACAACACGGTCATCGCCAACGGGGCCTCGGCGAGCGACGGCGGTTGGGTGAACCTCGGCGTTGAGGTGAGCCAGTTGGTCGCCATGGAACCAATGCCCGGAAAGACGGCGGCCTCGCCCGACCATTCCTTCAGCACGATTTCTTTTCAAGACGCCCACAACCTTGTCGCTCCCGCCGACCAACAGCGCACCTTCGCGCTCATCCGCACTTCACCGACCACCGGCTACTACCTTGATGTGTTCCGCTCGCGTTCGGAATATGAGGGACAGTTTCACGACTACATCTACCGAAATGTCGCTGACGAACTCGTGTTTACGGACATTCCAGAGGGATTCGAGTTGCGCGACGAGCCGGAGCGCTTTCACGGAAACAAAGATCTCCCGTGGCAGAGAAACCGGACCTTCCGCCATCCCGGATGGCATTTCTTTGAGGATGTGCGGACATCCGGTGTCGTCGAACAAAGCCCGCGCGCGCTTTTTACCGCCCGCGACCTCGAAGAGGTGCCGGTCATGATGCGCGTGTTCATGAACGACGCGGAAAACCGTAGCTACACCAAAGTTCATTCGCCGCCCTCTTGGGTGGCCACGCCTCCGTACAACGAGCGACAAACGCCGGCTATTGTCGTGCGGCAAAAAGGGGACGCATGGGAGACCCCCTTCGCGAAGGTTTTCGAACCGCTTTACGGCGATGCGGATTCCGGGAGTGTTCGCGAGGTCACAACGATATACAATGCCGATCGATTTGCCGGACTGGAGGTTTTGTCTGAAGTGGACGGTGAGCGTCTCCGACAGATGGTATTGATTTGCGTAGACGGAGAGGGGACTTTCCGCTGCGAGGAAACAGACCTTCACTTCGAGGGTCACTTTGCCATCGTTACCCTTGACGCCGGTGATGCCCTCCGCTCCGTCTATATCGGTTCCGGCCGCTCGCTT
>SKLD01000420.1 GCA_007123395.1 Opitutales bacterium | reverse complement strand
GCGGCGCTCGGATGCCCTGTTCTTGCCCGTTTTCCATTTTCAGAAAGCAGGAACCACAAGCCGATTAACGAGCCATGGCCCAACCGAAACGCAAGCAATCCAAGCAACGCTCCCGCAAACGCCGCGGGGCTCATCCCTTTGTCGCACCCCAGCTCGCCAAGGATCCGACGGACGGCACGCTCTTCCGTCCCCACCGCGTGAACCCCGCCAACGGCATGTACCGCGGGCGACAGGTCATCGACGTTGAGGTCTGAGACAGGCGGAAGCAACCGCCGCCCAGGCTGAGCCGGGCACGAAATCATCGCCGCGGGACGCTCCCGTCCCGCCTTACTCCGTGGGTGAAGACGCACGCATAATCGCGGTGGACGCGATGGGGTCGGACCTCGGACCCGCCGAAGTGGTCGCCGGTGCCAAACTGGCGGTGGAGCGCGGGCATGCCCTCGACGGCGTCGTCCTCGTGGGCGATGACGAAGTTCTTCAGCCCATCCTCGGCGCCGCCGGCATTGCCGACGACGACCGTTTCCGCACCTTCCATGCGTCGGAGGTCATCCGCATGGACGAAAAACCCGTGCAGAGCCTCAAGGCGAAAAAAGACGCCTCCCTCGTGCGCACCGTCGAACTGGTGAAGGTCGGCTCGGCCCTCGCCGCCGTGAGTTGCGGCAACACCGGCGCGCTCATGGCCTGCGCCACGCTGCGGCTGCGCCCCCTCGCGGGCGTCTCCAAGCCCGCCCTCGCCTCCGTTTGGCCGAGCAAGGACAACCACTTCGTCGTTCTCGATTCCGGGGCCAACCCGCAGTGCAAGGCCGAGAATCTCGTCCACTACGCCCTCCTCGGGGCGAACTACGCGAAAGACGCCCTTGAACTCGCCAACCCCCGCGTCGGGCTGCTCAGCATCGGCACGGAAGAAGGCAAGGGCAACGAACTGGTCAACGAAACCCACGAACTGCTCAAGAAACTCGGCGACCAGATCAACTACATCGGTCTCATCGAGGGCTTCCAGATCTTCCGCAACGAGGTGGATGTCGTCGTCACCGACGGCTTCACGGGCAACGTCGTCCTCAAAACCTGTGAATCGCTGTGGAACATGCTCAAGGATCTCGTGCGCGAAGAAGTGGGCAAAAACCCCGTGCGCATGGCAGGCGGGCTGCTCATCAAGGGCGCGCTCAAGGGTGCCAAAGAACGTCTCGATCCCGACCGCTTCGGCGGCGCGCCGCTCCTCGGGCTGCGCGGCAACGTCCTCAAGGCCCACGGTTCGAGCAACCGCGAGGCCGTCGCCCATGCCATCCGCATCGCCTCGCGCGTCGTGCGGCAGCAGCTCAACGAGCACATCCGCGAAGATATCCTCCGCGCGGGTGAAGTCCTTGGCTTCACCGCCTCGCCAAAGAACGGCAAGTGAGGCGCGCCCGCTGCCCCGGCCCAAGCGCTCCTTGACAGGGCGGACGCGAAAACCCTTCCTTAGCCGTTTCCTTTCGAACAAACATGAGTGCTCCCAACGGAAAGTCGGTCGTCATCAGCGGCGTCGGATCCTACACACCGCCCCGCGTTCTCACAAACGACGACCTCTCCAAAATGGTGGAGACTTCCGACGAGTGGATTCGCACCCGTACGGGCATCCGCGAGCGCCGCATTGCCGCCCCCGACGAGACCACCTCCGACATGGCCGCGAAAGCCGCCGCCGAAGCGCTTACCCACTCCGGCCTCAAGGCCGCTGATATCGATTTGCTCATCGTCGGCACCGTCACCCCCGACATGCCCTTCCCCAACACCGCCTGCTTCGTGCAGCAGAAACTCGGTTTGGGCAAGGTGCCCGCCTTCGACGTCGAGGCGGCCTGCTCCGGATTCATCTATACGTTGGAGATCGCGCGGTCGCTCATGCTAGCCAACGGCTACCGCCACGCCCTCATCATCGGCGCGGAAAAACTCTCCAGCATCACCAATTGGCAGGACCGCACAACCTGCGTGCTCTTCGGCGACGGCGCCGGCGCGGCCGTCCTCTCCCTCGTCGACGTGCCGGATGTGGGCATTTTGCAGAGCCTCATGGGTGCCGACGGCACCGAGACCGGCATTCTTTGCGTGCCGGGCGGCGGCAGCGCCAGCCCGTCTACCGTCGAAACAATCGAACGCTCCTTGCACACCATCCACATGCAGGGCAACCAAGTCTTCAAGATCGCCGTGCGTGTCATGTGCCAAAGCGCCGTCGAGATCCTCGACAAAGCCGGCTACAAAGCCGAGGACGTCTCTATCGTCATTCCCCACCAAGCCAACAACCGGATTATAGAAGCACTCGCCCAGCGCCTCGGCATCGGCATGGACCGCTTCAAGATCAACCTCGACCGCTACGGCAACACCTCCGCCGCCTCCATCCCCATCGCGCTTGACGAAGCCCACCGCAACGGGCGCATCCACCCCGGCGACCTCGTCCTCCTCGTCGCCTTCGGCGGCGGCTTGACGTGGGCCGCCTCCCTTGTGAAATGGCAATGAAGGTCCCGATGTTTTATTTCCGAGTAATCCTCCTCGCCGGCATCCTCGCCGCCGCCACTCCCGCCGCCGCGCAGTGGTGGAATCCGTTTTCCACCCGGCCCAGCGAACGTCCCCGCGCTGAGCAGACCGAGCTTTCCCGCCCGCTCTACGAAAGTGCTTTGCGCAGCCTCGAGCGCGGCAACAACCGCACCGCAGAGCGCCGTTTCCGCCGCCTCGCCCGGCGCTACCCCCTCTCCGACTATGCGGCGCAGTCGCTCTACCGGCAGGGTCAGCTCGCCTTCGAGCGTCGCAACCTGCGGCGCTCCTTCGAGTCCTTCCAAACGCTGCTCGCACGCCACCCGGAGTTTCCCCATTTCAACGAAGTCGTCGAATACCAGTTCGACATCGCCCTCTCCCTCGCCGACGGCACGGGCATGCGCTGGCTCGGCATCATCCCCTACCGCGCCCTCAACCGCTCGCGCCAATACTTCGAGATCATCGTCTTCAACGCCCCCTACAGCGACTTCGCCCCTCTCGCCCTCATGAACGTCGCGCGCATCAACGAGCGCCAGGGCAACATCCCCGAGGCCATCGACGCACTCGACCGCCTCATCAATAACTACCCCGCCAGTCTCCTCGCCAACAAAGCCTACCTCGAACTCGCCGAGACCTTCTCCGAACTCGTCTCCGGCCCGCTCTACGACCAAGGCTCCACCCGCGAGGCCATCAGCTACTTCCAAGACTTCCTCATCCTCTTCCCCGAAGACGCCAACGTCGACCGCGCCGAAGAGGGCCTGCAGGAAATGCGCGACATCTACGCGCGCAGCAAAGTCGTCATCGGGCAATTTTACTACCGCCACCGAAACTGGTACCGCGCCGCCGAGATCTTCTTCAACGAAGCCATCACCATCGCCCCCGAATCCGAATCCGCCGACCTCGCCCGCCGCTACCTCGCCCGCATCGAGGAGTTTCGCCGCCGCGCCGCCGAGGATCCGGACTACCGCCCGCCCCGCACGACATGGGGTGAGCGCATCTTCTTCTGGCGCCCCCGCGCCACCGACCTCGACTTCGACGAGCCGGTGTTCGACCCCGCCCTTGAAGAGCCGCCGATGGAAGACCTCCTCGACCGTGACCGCGAGCCGTTCGCCCTGCCCGACTGATCCGCCCAGCGCCATGCCTAACGGTCGACTATTCAAGGTCCACGTCGTCTTGGCGCTCCCCGCGCTCGCCCTCCTCCTCACCGCCGGGTGCGCTGCCTACCGCGCGGGCGCGCCCGATGCCGCGCCCGTGCCGTCCGTCTTCGTTGAAGTCGTCGAAAACGAGACCTACCTCCCGCAGGTCACCGCCCTGCTCTCCCGCCAGCTCCGCGAGACTCTCGCCGCCCGCGGCGGCACCACCCTCGCCGCCTCTCCGCGGCAGGCCGCCCATATTCTCCGCGTCACTCTCACCGACCTCGAGCAGGCCCCCCGCGCCGCCCTCCCCGCCGACACCACCCGCGCCGCCTCCTACGACCTCCGCCTCGGCGCCGCCGTCGCCCTCCTCGACTCTGCGGGTGACACCGTGCGCGCCTCCACCGTCGAAGCGGCCACCGTCGCCTACCTCAACCCAAGCCTCCCCGACGCCCGCCACCACGCCCTTCCCCGTCTCACCGCCGACCTCGCCCAACGCATCGCCGACGCCGTCCTCTACCCATGGGACGCACGGGACGGAGCGCGCTGAGCCGCCCACGGATGTGAACCGGGCCGGGCCACAGCGAGCCGCCGAAGCCACCGCCGGATACATTCTCTACGCGGGCGACCTTTTTCAGGAGGCGGACGACTACACAGTGCGTCACTTCAAAGACACCGCTGATTGCCTGTGAGACGCTGCAGGATCAGATTGGAGGGACCTTGGCTGCCCATGCGGCCGCGCAGCGCTGCCTTGGGGGTGCGGTCGACGTTGAAGAGGCCCCAGTGCTTCTCCGGTTCGAGGGGATCGGGCGAGCCTTTCCACGGCTCGTCGAAGGAGTGGCTCAGCAGCGTGCCCTCCCAAAAGGGATAGCAGTTGCATAGGATAACATCACACGCCGCCGCGACGGCCGGGCGGTCGCGAATTCTTTGGATCGCTACCGAAGTTGGTGCCGGCACTTCCGCGACTACGTACGATGGAAAGCTGGTTTTCATTTCATTTGTTGAAATTTTATTATTATTTTGAGCGGGCTTTACGTTTTGCTGTTATCATTCGGCGTCAAAATCGGTAGTTGAGCCGGGCGGAGAGGACGGTGCGGGAGAACTCGCGGGAGGCGACGGCCGGTCCGTCGCGGCGGTCGCGGCCTTCTTCGCGGGTCAGGTCGATCTCCGTATGAAGGTTTTCCGTCCACTCCTGCGTCCATCCCGCGCCGAAAGGGTACATCCAATCCTTCACGAGACTGCCGTCGTAGATGAGACCGCGCGCGGCGGCGTGCATCCGCAGCCGTCCGCCGTCTATAAGCGTGCGCGAATATTCGACAGTAAACGCGCGCATCTCCGAGCTGAGTACACCTGTGCTGGCAACGGCTTTGTTCATCGAAGCCGTGGCGGAGAGTGTATCCTGTTCTCCGATACGCAGGCGGGCGCGCGCGTTTACATACCATGCGTCGATGGAGGACGGCCCGGCGGAGGCGGGGTCGTCGTAGCGGTGGAAGGACGGGCCGGCCTCGACGTCGAGGCTCAGCGCTTCGACCGGATTCCCGGAAAACCCAAGGAAGACGCGGTGGTATTTATTCGAGCGTGTCGTGGGCCGCGCGCCTTGGTCGCCCTGGTGCTGCCGCCCGCGGCGCCAGCCGATGTAGACCTCGCCGGTCTCCAGCTCGCGCCCGAGGTCGACGCCGCCCTGCAAGTCGTAGCGGTTGATCCAGTTGTCGTATCCGGGCACGCCCAAGCGCACACGCGAATCGAGGTCGAAATACACGAGCGAGGCCGACGGACGGGCAAACCATTCGCCCTGCCGCAGCGTGGCGTGCGCGCTGGTGCGGTTTTGCCACTGGTCGCGGCGCTCGCGCACGAGGGTGGTCGCCCATGCGTTGCGTCCGTCAACAAACTCGACGGCGTCGCGCGGTCCCTGCACGCGCGTCGTCGCGGACTGGAAGAAGAAGCGCCCGGGCTCGGCATAGCGGAGTGTGACCGTATGGCGGGCATGGTCCTCGCCGCTCTCGTCGAGAAAGAAGGACGCCTCCCCCGCGTAGGCAAGGGAAAGGCCTTCGAACGGCCGCCAATCCACCGACGGATGCAACCCGAGCGTCCATGAACCGCGTTTGGCCAGATCGCCCGCATCCATGCGGTAGACGTTGGAGTCGTATCCCGCCGCCACGCCGACACCCGCCGTCACCGCGCCTCCCGCCGCCGACGGAGCGGCGGAAGCCAGTACCCACAGGCACGCCGCCCCTACACAAGATTTGAATCTCCGTTTTTTCATTTGGGCGCGGAAGCGTTCGCACGAACCGCATGGGGCGCAAGCCACTTCCCGGCGCGGTGCAAGATGCGCGCAGCGCTAATGGCGTGCAATAGTACGCGTGATAACTGCTCCCTCACGGCTTTGGAGAAACACCCGCGCCTGATCGACAAGACGCGGGATCTCAGAGCGACCGGCGGAAATCTTCAAGCGTCGGTGCCTTCGCAGCGGTATCCTCGCGTCGCTGCGCGTCGCCCGAGGGTCTCTTTGAAGAAGCGGTCGTGCGGGTCGGGTGAAAGTGGCACCAGGGGATCCGTAGGCATCGGAAAAGAAGGATCCGCGCGGGGTCGCGACCGCTTCGTGCCGGGTGCTGAAGCTGTCCCGGCTACCTTGCGCGGCGGTCTCGGACGTAGGCTGAAGCTTTAGCGAGGCACGGATGCGGTTGGACGCGTCGCGGAGGACCGGGCGCGTGCGGCGTCGGTGTGAGGCCCCGGATCCGCGCGGGATCGCGGATTGACGAAGATCTTCGGCGTCGCGGAAAGCAAGGAGTGTCTGCCGGCTGCTTACCGTTGCGATGTCGGGGGATCCCACCTTCGCTCTTCGAGCTACG
>SKLD01000122.1 GCA_007123395.1 Opitutales bacterium | reverse complement strand
CGCCCGCTTCGACATGTGAACGCAACATCCCGAGCAGTTCTGAGCCAACGTCGTCCTCGGGGAAAAAGCGGATCTGCCAGCTATTGAGCAAGAGCGGGGCATCCCGCAACTCCCATCGGTGCGTGATCTTAGGAGGAATGACGAGGAACCTCCCTGGATCCGGTTCCACATCCGTCGTTTCTCCCTCACGACGGACCTCGTAGTGAGCGGTCCCCGAAATCAGCCGGGTCATCTCCCAGTGGTCATGCCCGTGTATACCGACGGAATAGGGGCAAGCCTCCACCACCTTGTAGTAGAAGTAGGTCTCCACGCGCAGGCTCGGCAAACGGAAGCCGAGCCACTCGAGGCCGGCGGACTCCAAGGTGCTGTTCTTCTGGCGAACGTTCGAAAGATCGGCGTAAATCGGATTCATGGGGCTTACCGGGGTACGGAATGTGTGTCACTTTCCGGACAACGCTAAACCAACGCCCGGCAGCAATGCAAGCGGATTAACGCGGCACGCCCTCGAGCATGCGGCGGCATCCGTCGATGATAAAACGGGTATCCAGCCCCAGTGCGACAAAGCGGAAACCGCTCTCCACGCTTGACCGCACCCGCTCCGGCTCGGTGGGGACGACGTGCAGGCCGGGCGCGACGCCGTGGCGGCGGCACCCGGCCAGAAGCTGCTCCTGTGCCGCGCGGACCTCGGGATGGTCCAACTGCCCGGCAAGGTTCATGGAGGCAGAGAGATCGTAGGGACCGATGAACATGGCATCGATGCCCTCTACCGAAAGGATCTCATCGACGTTGCGCACGGCATCGACATGCTCGAGCATCACGGCGACAAGGACATCGTCGTTGTGCTCCGTGAAGTAGCGGGTGAAATCGCGACCGTAATCCGTGCAACGCGCAAGCGACGCACCGCGGATACCGGCGGGCGGGTACTTCGCCATGGCCACGGCGTGCTCCGCCTCCGCCCGCGTGTTCACACACGGGACGATGATGCCCTTACAGCCAATATCCAGGACTTTCTTCGCCATCACCTCGTCGTGGCCCTGGAGACGGGCGAAAACCTCCTTACCCGAGGCTTTGACGGCCCGGCAGATGTCCTCTAGCGCGGCGTAGCCGGCGGCGGTGTGCTCCATGTCGACACAGATCCAGTCGAATGCCTCGCCCGCCATCAGTTCCGCCACCGTCGCGTCGGCCGTCATGATCCAGCCGCCGACAGCCACCTCCCCGGCAGCAAGCTTCGCTTTTGTTACATTCATAATCACTTAACGCACAATCCTTTTGGGGCTACGGGAGAAATTCAAGAACGGCTGCGGTGATCCGTGGGCTAAACCATGTCCCATTCCGGACATGCGTCGTAATTTGGAGACGCGATTATCGGTGCCAATGACCCCATCGAGCCAACGCGACTGTTGCGATGTCCCGATTTAGCAAGTTGTCGTCTCTAATTCGGCAACGATGCGGTTTGCGGGAGGTCTCTTGGCATTCAAGTCTGTTTCTTTCAGTAGGCCTTCACAAACAAACCTTAAATTCACTCACTTCCATGAAAATCACTACGCCAAAATCGCTCCATTTACTCGGTACCTGCTCTTTCGGTGCCGCGCTCCTCGGCGGCGGCCTTAACGCCTCAACCACGTTTGAATTCCTGCAGGACGCGGAGTTCAATGAAGTCTCCACTTCCCAGCTTCCCGTGGGCATGGAACGCGATGGTGTCACCCTCTACGCGCACGCCGCTTTCGGTCCAGTCGATTTTTCGGAGTACCTCACGACGGATGTCGAACCCGCGATTTTCATCCACAGTCGGAACTCGTGGGGCATGGGCATCGACAGCCCTTCCATTGCCAATGCCGCCTTTGAGGAGAAGTTCGGCAACGATTTACACTCGGAGTCCATCGTATTCAATTTCCTTGAATCCGTTGTGCTTTCGCTGGACCACAGCGTCCACATCACCGAGCTGGCGTTCGGGGACTTGGAGGAGCACGAGAAGTTCATCATCGAAACCGATGACGGTCTGACCGTTGAAATCCTCGGGACCATGCCGTGGTCCGTCGGCAACAGCGGCACGAGCACGTGGTCAGGTGCCGCTCTTGGCGATCTAGAAGGCCATCTGCTTGAGCGCGGCACACGTATCACCTTCACCTTTGACACGGTAGATCCGCTGGACCGCGTCCCTGATGGCACCGGCAACGACCTTTCTGCCTCGCCCTCAGCGGGCATCCGCTATATTACAGTGGCCCCGCCAGCGGACTTCAGCCTCGGTAAACCCTTCGTCGTCCAAGGTGGCCCGGAAGAGGCGACGGTGGGCGTCGAACTCTGGGGCGACGACGCCGACCTGACCCTCTACTGGAGTGAAGACCCCGACAGCGGATGGACGGGCGAGGCATCGCTCGGCGAACGCTCCCCCATCCAAATCCTCGACGCCGTCATGGACGGGCTTACCCCCAACACAACGTGGCATTTCATGTTCGAGGCCGACAACGGCACGGAGGTCGTACAATCCTCCGTGGGCACTTTCGCATGGGCTACCGACCTCTACGTATCGCCCGGGGGCGAAGACAGCGACGACGGGCTCTCCCCCGACACCGCTCTTGCCACCATTGATGAAGCCGTGCGCCGTATCGTCGCCATGGGACGGCGCGCGCAGCCGGAAGGCCCCATCGTGCCCAACTTTTACGGCTCCGCCGAGTCCCCCCACGGGCAGGAACTCGCAGACCATCTCGAGAACCTTGTCGACCCTGTGACCGTCCACCTCATGCCCGGATACCACTACCTCGCCGACACTGTGGTCATCGACAAGTCCATCGACGGCAATATCCACTTCCAAGGCATGTGGGCCGAGGGTGCGGAGGATCTATTGCGCGAGCGCCTCGAAGTCCACGGTGACGACCCGCACTGGATGGACCCGCCCGCCACGCACATGCCTGTCGTCAGCGGCGGACAGCCGGTCACCGAGTGGGAGCCGACCACCGTCAACGGTGTCGAGGCATGGGTCGCGGAACTGCCGGAGGTCGCCTCCGGGGACTGGCGGTTCGACCAGCTCTTTGTCAACGGACGCCGCGCCGAGCGCTCCCGCTGGCCCAAGAAGGGATGGTTCCGCATGGAGGAAGTGGACAACTCCACGCGCCTCGACTTCCGCGTAAGCGAGCGCGACGCGCGCGACATCGACATCCCCAATCTATCCAATTTCAACGAAGTGCAGGCCGTCGTCCTCCACCGATGGGTGGAGACACGTATGCGCCTCGGCAGCTACGACCCGGACACGCGCTGGATGAACTTGCAGCCGCCCCCACCCGACCCCGTCTTCACGCTCGACGGCAGCCACCCAGTGCATGGCGCGGGCTTTGCCGCATACTACTTCGACAACGTCTTCGAGACCATGTCCAAGCCCGGCGAATGGTATCTGGACCGCCCCTCGGGCCGCCTCTACTACATCCCGCTGCCCGGCGAGGAAATGGAGAGCGCGCACGTCGTCGCCCCGCGCCTGCGTGAACTCTTCCAGATCTTCGGAAGAGAGTCCGGGGCAACGCAAATCAATGAACGGCTCTGGCACGTGACCTTCCGCCGCATTGCCTTTCTACATACCCGCGTGGACGAACTAGCCCTGCACACGGGCACAGGCAACAGCCCCTACAACAGCGGACGCGGGGCGATTCACTACCGTTTTGCCCGCGCTCCCGTCGTTGAGGCCTGCCTCTTCGGGCATGTGGGTGAGTTTGCGGTCGAGTTCGCCAAAGAGACCGCAGGCGGCGTCCTCTCTTCCAATATCTTCCGCTCCATGGCCTTCGGTGCCTTCAAAATGTGGCAAAGCAACCAGACGACCGGCGTGCAACAACGCACCGGGTGGGGCCATATCCACGACAACGACGTCAAAGGGTACGGCCTCTACTGGCACGGAGGCGTCGGCATGCTCATCCCGGAAACAGTTTTCACTAATATAGAGCATAACCATGTTCGGGATGGAACTTACACGGCCATTCGAGCGTCCGGCGGGAATGTCATTCCCCGTTTCGGTTTTGCCACCATGGTACGTGGAAACCTCGTCCACGACGCCGGGCAGGGTGTGCTGAGTGACCTCGCCGGCATTTACGCCTCCGGAAAGAGCCCGCATTCCGTCGTCGAGCGCAATGTGGTATTCAACGTTCAAGCGCGAGACTACCAGAGCCAGACCGTATACCTCGATGGCCAGTCGGAATTCTGGACGGTGCGCAAGAACTGGCTTTACGGAACAAACGAAAGAAACGTTACCCTGAAGGGATGGACGCAAGACATCTACAATAATGTGATCGCCTTCAACACGGGTGACGGACTCTTTGACCGTCGCAACGGTGACCAGCGCTCCCCTAACTCCCAGGAATTCCCGCTGATCCCCCGTCGGGCGCCTACTGTTGAACGGAATATCTTCCTGCAGGCAGGCAACGGGTTTGTGTATCAAAAAATTGTTTATAATGATGTTATTCAGCCATGGGCCGAATTGGGTTCGAACGTCTACTGGAACCAGACATCACGCATCTGGATGGATGCTGACCGCAAGACGCTGGCAGAGTTCCAAGCGGATGAGAACCAGGATTTCGATTCCATTGAGGCCGATCCTTTGCTTATAAACCCACAGCGCGGCGACTTCCGTGTGCCTGCCGACTCCCCGGCGGTCACCCAGCTCGGCTTCGAGCCCTTCGACAATCGCGACGCAGGCATCCGCCCGCATATTTGGGCAGCGGCGGGCGCCGTCACCTACACGGTCAACCGCGATCCCGTGCCCGACTGGATGCCGAGCGACGTGCCCGGCCTCGACGGCTGGCTCGACGCCGCCGACCTCACCGAAGACGGCCCCCTGCACCAATGGGAATCGAAGACACCGTTCACCTACATGATGCGCCAGTTCGACACCGACCTCCAGCCCGTCGTCGAAACGAACGCCCGCAATGGCCTGCCCGTCGTCCATTTCGACGGCGCCGCGTGGATGGCGAACAATGAACACGCATGGCGCGCGCGCCAAAACGCTGGCCGGTTCCACGACCTTGAGTTCACGATCTTCATCGTACACAGTTCAGCGGGCGATAACAACGTCGTCCTCGCCAAGGGCGATGAAGGCAGCGGCGGGCAATGGGTCATCGGACGTCATGCCAATGCCCTCGAATGGGACGGCGACCGCACGCTGGGCAGCTACAACACGGACTTCGCGGTGCGCGCATGGCGTCGCGGCACCGACTCATGGCAATTCTTCGAAAACGGCGAGCTGATCGCGGAGCATGCCGAAGGTCTCGACCACGAGTTCAGCAGCGACGAGATCCTCTACCTCGGTCGCAGCGGCACCGGTGACTTCCTCACCGGTGAAGTCGGCGAAGTGCTCATCTACATGGGCCGTGTCGAAGACGAGGATTTGGATGCCATCAATGATTACCTGATCGAGAAATGGATTGAGCCGGCCGCGCCGCCGGCGCAGATTTTCACCGTCGAATCCATCGACGAAAGCCGCGCCGCCTATGGCAGCGACTACCTGCGCACCCTCACCGGCCATGTCGACGAAGGCATTGATCCGGGCGAACTCACCTTCGCCAAGGTCTCCGGCCCCGCGTGGCTGACCGTCGCACCCGACGGTACCCTCGGCGGCACACCCGCCGCAGGCGACGAAGGCCTCAATACCTTCGAGGTCCGCGCCACCGACGCCGACGGCGGAGAACACACCGTCACCCTTCAAGTTCTCGTGGCCGCCCCCAACCCGGATGCGGCCACCCCGCCCGCGGGCGTTCACATTGAAGCATCCGGGGACGGAATCGTCTTACACTGGGAGGCCTCGCCCGATCCGGATTTTTCCCACTACATCATCCGGCGCTCGTCGACGCTAGAGAACTTCGAGACCTTCGCCCAGCCCGTCTGGTCAAACCAATACTCCACTGACTGGGACGGTGAGAACCGCTGGTTCTTCACCATCCGGGCGGTGAATACATCCGGAAATTAACCAACCCACCCCCATTCAATACCTATGTCACCCGTCCACGCCCTTCCCCGTGCTTCGGCGGCCACCGCCGTATGCGGAGCACTTCTCATCACCGGTGCTCTTCTCAGTGCCGAGACCGTCTACACAAAGTCCGACCCGCTCTGGCGTCCGGACCACGCGCCGCGCGCCACCGACGTTGTCATGCGTAGCCTGCGGCCCCGTGTCGACGGCGACGAACACGACTCCATCGAGGCGAGCAAGGCCTTCCACGTCACCCGGCACGAGTGGACTTACCTCAACTACGAAATGCAGGGCGGCAGCATAGAGGCTTCCGACGGATTCGTGCGGCAGGCAGGCAAGAAGGGTATCCTCGTCGGCGGCGCGGGCTCGGGCTCGTCCCACCACGTCGACCGGTTCACCGACATGGAGGTCGTCGATTTCTGCGTCCAGGAACTTGACGGCAGCCTCTACATCATGCCGCACAAGCGCGGCTGGGCATTCCCGGCGGGACAAGGGAGCGTGTTCAGCGACGAGTATTTCCGTATCCACCTCGCCCACTACACCGAGCAGCT
>SKLD01000180.1 GCA_007123395.1 Opitutales bacterium | reverse complement strand
TACGCTCGTGGATACGCGCGACCATGCCGGGCTGCTCGCTGCGCACTTCGAAGCGGAGGGTAGCCTTGGTCGGGGCGACATTGTAGGCGTTGCCCGCGAGGATGGACCCGAGGATGATGGACGTGCGCGGACGGCCCGGCGTCTCGATGCTCAGGATTTCGTCGATGACACGGTTGAGCGCGACGATGGCCCCGCTGCCATTCGAGCGCTGCCAGTCCCGCTCCTCTTCCGTGCGCACGCTGATCTCCGCCCGGATCATGCCGAGACTGGCGTAGCTGAGGCGGCCGATCTCCACGCCCTCGACGCAGACGGCCGCGTGGACGGGGATTTTCGTGTTGTCGATAAAGAAGCGCAGGCCCGCCAGATCGCCCTTGCCCATGCTCCGGGTCGTGCCGAGGAGAACGAGGTTGGACTTCAAGCGGACCGCGAGATGATCGAGGATAGCGGGCAGCGAGGCGAGCACTGCCGCGCCGAGGCTGTTGTCCGCGATACCGGGGCCGACAATGCGCTCCGGCGTCACGGACACGGTGTGGTCGATGCTTCTTTCCCAGATTTTATCGATATGCGCGGCAACGAGGATCGTCCGCTTGCCGTCGCCGCCGGGAATCAGGGCGATGGCGTTGCCTTTCTCGTCCGTCGAGATGTTCTGCAGCCCGCTTTCCGTGAAACGGTCACACAGAAAGCGCACCAAGGCGTCCTCCCCGAACGTCGGCGAGGGGATCTCCCCGCACATCACCGCGTTGGCGAGGAGGATCTCGCGCAGCCCGGCGAGCGCTTCGCGGTGTGCCGCGAGGTCTTTGAGGATGGGTTGAAGCACGTTGTCCGTGAGCATTTCTCCAGCCAAAGTGTGACGCGCCGGGAGTTATTGCAAGAACGGGGCAGACACGGGCGACGGCCAGCGGGACCGCGCGTGAACGCGGGATCCGCACTTTGACCGAAATGGGCGGCTTTATACGGCGCGTTGTGGCAGACTCCGCCCGGCGACTCAAACCCAGCCAAGGTAAAGAAAGTAGCCGTAGGCCGCGATGAAACCCGCCGCCAACCAGCGCGGCAACCCCCGGAAGAGCAGAAGGCAAAGCACATGCACCCCGGACGCCGCCGCCACGAGAAGCAGTGCCGGTCCCGCCCACTGCGGCACCTCCACCGGTTGGAAACACGCGAAGAGGCCAATGCACAGCGGTATACAGATGTGCCCGTCCCCCACCTGGGACGTGTAGACGACGTGCCCCTGCCGCCGCGAGGCGTAATAGAGAGCCAGCACTGCATTCGGCAGGACCATGAGCCAGCCTGTCAGCCAACCTAGATTCTCCCGCGAGACAAAGCCCGCCTCCCGCTCCATGAGCGCGTCGACGACGATATCCACCGATCCGAAGACGACGAACCCGCAAAGCACCACCGCGATTCCGTCGACAAACAGCCATGGCGAAAGGCTGCGGTTCGCAACGATATTCGTCTTCAGCACGTCGAACACCTGAAAGCCCTGCCAAAATAGGAACACCCCCACGAGCACGAGCCCCTCCGCCAGTCCAAGCGTGCCGTTCAGTCCCAGCACCCACAGCACCGCTGTAAAGAAGACCCCGGCTGCCAGCGTGAGATATACGGAGAGGCGGTTGAGTTTCCAATCGCGTTCCTCACGCTTCTTCGGTCGCCCCCGCGCGGCCAGCCGCAGCCCCCAAAAGAGCGCGGGCAGTCCAAGGAAGAGTGTTAGGTTGGTCGCGTTGTTAACCACACAATTGATCAGCACCTCGCCGCCGTCGCCCCCGCGGCGCAGCATCGTGTAGACGAAAAACAGATTACCCGCGCCCGACGCATAGGGCATAACTACCGTTCCGATAACGGTTCCCTCGAGCCCGCGTGCCGCCATGCATTCCAGCCGCCAGACCATCAGCACGGAAGAGACGACAAAGAGCAGCGCCCCACCGTAGGGCCCGATCATGCCGGGCAATGCCTCCATCCATTCCACCCGCAAAACCACTTGCGCATTCTCCGCGCCCGTCAACGGGAAAGCCCGATCCGCCGATTACGCCGACACCGATCAGAACAATAGCGCACCTCGCTCCACACCCGCATCCAACGACGCCGCCAAGCGAACGGGCGCCCGCACACGGCACAAATTTTTGACGGTAAATTCGCTTTTCGTTTCATCCGTATACCAAGCGACCCGCCGAAGCGGGCCGCCGGATGCTAATCAGGTCTCTCTTAACGCTCTCTTGGAAACAAGCGAAACGTCGCACCTGAGATTTCCGACGACCACGTTGAATCCGAATACGGTCATGATCGCCGGATAAACGGACGTTTCGGATGGTGAACGGAATTCGCCCCACAAAACCGCACCTCATTTCAATTCGTGTTTGCGCGGCGAGGACAGCCTCCGTTCCATGAAGACATGGAAACCGAAGAGAGCCTCCCGCCGGCCTTGTATGTCGTAGGCACCCCCGTCGGGAACCGCGCGGAACTCTCTCCGCGCGCCGCCGCCATACTTTCGCTCGTCGATGCCATCGCCTGCGAAGACACCCGGCACACCCGCCGCATCCTTCCTCCGGAGACCGATATTCCGCTCATCCCCTACCACGAACACAACGAAAGCACCGCCGCTGCCGCCCTCTCCGAGCGCGTGGCGCGCGGTGAGCGGGTCGCCCTCGTCACCGACGCCGGCATGCCCGCGATCAGCGACCCGGGATTCCGTGTCGTGCGTGCCTGCCGTGCGCGCGGTCTTGCCGTCACACCCGTCTCGGGTCCGTGCGCCCTTGTCAACGCCCTCGCGGTCTCCGGCTTGCCCACCGACGCATTTCTCTTCCTTGGATTTCTCCCGCCCAAGTCCGCCGCCCGCCGCCGCATCTTCACGGAGCACGCGGACGCACCGTATACCCTTGTTTTCTACGAGTCCACCCACCGCATCCTCAAAGCCCTCGCCGACATCGAAGAAGTTCTCGGCGCAAACCGGTGCATCTGCATCGCGCGCGAACTTACCAAGCGGCACGAAACAATCATCACCGCACCGGTCGCGGCAGCGCGCGAAGCCGTCGCGCGCGGGAGCCAAAAGGGCGAGTTCGTCGTCCTCATCGCGAAAAAGGATTACGTCCTCTGAGTGCTTTCCTTTCCGACCGGTTTCGGTTACCGTCTCCATATGAAATCACATAAAGTACGTTCCCCTGCCCTCTCCTTTCTAACTTCCCTAATTGCACTCGCCCTCCTTTCCGGGTGCGGTCAGGACCGGGAAGCCGCCGAAATCGACGGCCATCCGCTCGCCGGCAGCAACTGGCGTCTCGTCGAAACACCGGGGCTCGACCTGCCGGAGTCCGTGCGCACACCCGAGCTTCGCTTCGGCGATGAGCCCGGATACCTAGCCGGAACCGCCGGCGTCAACCAGCTCACCGGACCCTACACTATGGCCGGCGGTCAGATGTCCTTCGGCCAGCTCGCCACCACCCGCATGGCCGGGCCGCCCGAAGCCATGGAGTTTGAATCCGCCTACCTTGAATCGCTTCGGTCCGTAGACGCATGGCGCATGCGCGGCGAGCACCTCGAGCTGATCCGCGACGGAACAGTCGTAGCGGTTTTCGAACGCGCCCCCGGCGAAGAGTCTGAGTGACTCCGGCCGCTTGAACGCGCCAGTAATCCGCATTGCAACGCTAACGCAGCACTGGCGCCGTCTCCAAGGTCTGTCCCGCGCAGAGGGCAAAGCGGGTCGTGTCCACGCTGTCCAAAACCGCGCGGCAAGCCCGTGCAGCCGAGATGTCGTTGACGGACAAGCCCGCCATCGTCGCAGCGGCGGCGTCGTCTGTCACTTGCTTCAGTAACGGCCCCAGCAAATCTGCCCGCAGACGGTCGCGGAGCGTGTCCGCGCCGAACCCAAAATGACTCGCCGGTTCCGAGACCGCCCGTAGCGCCGCCCGCGCATCGTTGCCGCTTACCCGGTCTCCCTGCACCGACGACGCGAGAACCGCGAGGACCGCCGAAAGCTCATTGTAATTTCCGGGCCAACCGTAGGCGAGGAGCGTTCCGACCGCATCGCTGTCGACGACCGAACCGACACCTTCGGAAAATTCTGAAATATAATGCTCGACCGCATCCGGTCGCTCCCGCAGAGGCGGGAGGACACACATTTCCCAATCGCTGAGAAACAGTCCGCCATGCCCTCCGTCAGCCCGATCCGCTTCAAGAACAAAGGCAACCTCGCCCGCCCCCGCAGCCGCCGCACGGTGGACCGCCGCGAGCTGCCCGGCGTCGCGGAAAATTCCTGCGCAGAGCCTCGAACGCCGTTCCGTTTTCGCCGCCGCATCCGCGAACTCCGGTGAAGTACCGTCGAGAAACGCAACCTCCTTCACGTTCGGGCGCAGGACCGGCACCAACTCGCGCAAAAACCGAACAAAGTCCGAACCCGTCGGCCCGGCCAAAGCAATTTGGCCGCTCGTCTCCCATCCGTGTAGCACCGAACAGATTAGGTTACGGTCAGCCGGCGTGCGCGCGGGAATACCGGAAAAGCGCTTCCACGGAATCCCCGCAAGACAGGCGCCCCGGTTCGATGCCTCGTCCACCCGGATCAGCGTGCGCCAGTGCTCCCGCCACTCCTCCCACTCCGCGCGGCGCGCAAGCGCCCAATCAGGGCCGAGCCCGAGGGAATCGAGCGTTTCAAACAAAGCCTCCGCGCGGGCCGGCTTCTGCAAAAAACGGCATAAACCAAGATTCACCATTTCGGTCAGGCGTGTTTCATCCACAAAACCCGAGACAAGCACAGTCGGAATCGTGATTCCCCGGCGGCGCGCTTTCTCGAAAAATTGGCGCCCGTTGAGGTTTGGCATCCGGTAGTCGAGCAGCAGCCCGTCAAAGCGCTCCAGCGTCAGCGCACGCAGCGCCCGCATCGGGCAGTTGTAGACCTCCACTTCGTAGCCGCGCGCGTCCAGCAAATCGCTCAATGCCTCCGCCACTGTCGGCTCGTCCTCCACGATCGCAATGCGTATCGGGAATACGGCGACCTCATTCATCATCGCCGGACTCTTCGTATCAAAAGATTCCATCATCAATGCTTCAAACTTTGTCTGTCTTTCCAAGGTTCCGTGCTATGCGCGCCAACGCGTCTTCTGCTATCGCGGCGCGCGCCTCCACCTCGTCCTCCGCCCAGAAACAGCTATGCGGCACCTTCGCAAAAACTTCGATGTGGGACGCGAGCGCGCGCAGTTCCTCATCGGCGGGCCACTTCCCAAAACTCAAGCGGGCGGAAAGCCAGTGCGCAAAGGCCTCCAACTCCGTCAGCTCAGTTGAAAGCGTTCCTTTGAAAAGATCGTCCGGGACCACCGCGCGGGAACGCTCCGCAGCGTCAAGCGGCGCTGCCAGCTCCCGCACCCGGAACTCAAGCAACCGCTCCCAGTCGCCCGCGAAAGCGTCCCCGCCGGGCAAGGTCAACTCAGCCGCGCGAAGAAACTCCGCCGTTGCCGCATCCATCCCCCCTGCCTCAAGGACACTTGCGAGAGAATACCTCGAGCCCAGAACGAGGCGGATCAAAGTGTCCTCTTTCGCACCCTGCAACCCGATATCCTTCAGGAAAAAATCAATCAGCCCCATGCGCGGAACCTCCTTCGCGTAGATCGCTGCCACCGGGGGGCGGCGCCATTGACCGTACTCGATCTCCGCCACGACGCCCGCGCGCACCACCGCCTCGGGTCCGTCAAGAAATACCAGATGCGCATCCTTCAAACGACGCTGCAACTTCTCCACAAAATAACGGAAAATCAGGCCCGATGGCGACTCCACGAACAACACCGGCGGGATGTCCTCCAGATTGAGAATTGTGTTCGCCATTTGATGCCAAGCCTCGCTCATCAAATCCTGCGTTCCAAGCGCCAGCGTGGATCCGCCGCCCGCTTTCAGCGCCGGTCGCGTCGCTTCGCCCCCGCGTTCGCTGAGGTCGTCTTTCAACTTTTGGATGATCGATAACGGACGCAGGGGACGCTTGAAAATACCGTTCACCCCGATCTGCAGCAACTTGACGATCTCTTCGCGGGAAAAGCCGTCACCCAGCAGATACACCCGCGCGCGAACCGCCGGGCCACGCAAAGCCGACAACGCGTCAAGCGACGGTAGTCCGTCCCCCGCAGTCGAACAAACAACCGCGTCCACCACCGCACCTTCGCTCTGCGGTACACCCGCAAGACTCGAAAACGTGCGCACGGTGAAATCGTTCTGCGAAAGAAACAATTCCATGCTCTCCCGCTCCACCGCGTTCTCCGAAACAATCCAAATCGTGTGCATCTAGGAAAATCTCCACAAAAACCCCCGAAGCTACGGACACTCCCCCGCCGATGCAACCGCAACAACACACCCCGCGCCATCCTCCGCAAAATCATATAGGTGTGACCTATAAAACTCTTGACAAAATGATGCAAAAGCGAATTTTGGCGGTATGTCAGAGCGAATCAAAATTGATGGCCCCGGCGTTTACCACATCACCTCGCGGGTGGTGCAGAAGCGGCGGTTGCTGGGGGAGGTGCAGCGCGAGGTGTGGGTG
>SKLD01000550.1 GCA_007123395.1 Opitutales bacterium | reverse complement strand
CGCACGAGGATGTGGTAGTGGTTGGACATCACGCAGAAGGTCAGCACCTCCACCCCGCAGAAGTCCGCCACCCGCCGCAGCTCCGCGACAAAGCGGTCCTTCGCCTCCTCGTCGCCGAGCAGCCGCTCCTTGTTCACACACCTGCCGTAACAGTGATAACACGCCGGTCCGTCCGTCCGGACAAGCCGCTTTGGGTAGGGTCGTCTATACATGACAGATTGAGACAGTAGCTTCCTCTCCCTCCATTTCAAGCCCAAATTAAATGCCAGCTATTATTTTTCGATGCAACAAATAAATGCCGGGCATTTATTTTGTGTATGGGTTGTGTGGCTTTGTTTTTGCGAAATTGCGGCTTGGCAGGGCGGCGCGTGCGGGGGCAGGATCGGGATGCTGTGAGTGTGGAGCCGGAATTTCAGGTTGCGGAGGTGGCGGGGGAGTATGGGCCGGTGGCGGTCGCGGAGGTGTTGATCCAGAAGCTGTGGCTGCGCGGTGATTTCCGTCGGGATTCGCTGCGCACGCGGCGGGGCGAGCGTGTGCGGGTGATCCATCCGGGGACGTGGAACCGCTTGGGCGGGCCGGACTTCAAGGGAGCCGAGCTGGAGATCGGGGAGCGGCGTGTGGTGGGGGATGTGGAGATGCATTTCTATCAACGCGACTGGGTGCTGCACGGGCATGACAAGAACCCGGCGTTCAACGGGGTGGTGTTGCATGTGGTTGTTTTCGAACCTCCTGAGGGGACGCCGCCGGTGCGCACGAACGCGGGCACGCGGCCGGAGGAGTGCGTGCTTGCTCCGCTCATGGCGACGGATCTTGAGAGTTACGCGGAGCAGGACGCGTTGCGCCAGTTGGAGGAGCGGGATCTCCTTGAGCTGGCGCTGCCGCTTCTCGAGCTTCCGGTGGAGCGGAGGCGGGCGCTCCTGCGCGAGGAAGCGCGGCGCCGCTGGGAGGCGAAGGTTGCTTTTGCGCGGGCGCGGGTGGCGGAGGTGGGCTGGGAGGAGGCGTGCCACCGTATGGCCTTAATCACGCTGGGCTACTCCCGTAACCGGCGCGGGATGCATGCTTTGGGGCAGCGGATACCGCTGGCACATTGGCGGGAGGAACCGTTAGACGTGGAGGCGCTCGCGCGGGACGACTCTTTGGAGTGGGTGCGAAGCGGAATACGTCCCGCGAATCAGCCGCGGGCGCGCCTGCGGCAGTATGCGCGCTGGGTGGCGGCGGTCGGCGACTGGCCGACCGCGCTGCGGGCGCTGGCGCGGACGGAGGGGTTGGCGGGTTCGACGGAGGAGGCGACGGCGGCCTACCGGCGGAGGGTGGGAGCGCGGGCGTTAAGGGAGCGTTTTGCGGAGCGCGTGGCGGGCGGGGCGGTCGGCGGCACGCGCTGGGACACGCTGCTTGTCGACGTGATGTTTCCCCTGTGTGCGACGGTGGACCGAGCGGAGGACTGGGCGACGGTCTGGTATCACTGGTTTGCCGGGGACATGCCCGACCGGTTCAGTGATTTGCTGCGGGTGGCGGGGCTGCACCGTGATCCGCGTGTGCGGCCCGTGTGCAACGGTTCGCATCAAGGGGTTCTGCGCTGGCTGGCTTCGCGTTGACGCAGCTCGGAGGCGCGGAAGGTGTCGCGCCAGAGGGTTTCGCCGGACGCGTCGACGACGGAGATCCGCATGGACGGTTCGCCCCGGTCCGAGTCGAACTCGGCGACGGCGAAGTGTGCTTGCCCGACGCGGGTGCCGGGCATGCGGTCGTAGTTAAGGGCGGGCCGTGTTTGGCCGGACGGTTTGCTACCGCGCACGGGCCCGAGCGTGAGTTCGTGCAGCGGATAGGTGCCGGTGCGCGAAACCCGCGTCATTTCTCCTTCGGGCGCGGCACCGGTGACGAAGAAGACGCCGGGAGTCCCGGCACTGCGGAGGGCTTCGAGAAAAGCGTCCCGTTCGGCGCGGGCGAACCGCCATGTGTTTTCGGCATCGACGGGTGTAAGTAGGGATCGTCCGGCGACGACGAGACGGAAGGGGGCGTCGCTGGCGGCGAGCGCGTCGAGCAGCCATGCGAGCTGGGCGTCGCCGAAGGCGCGGGGGGTTCCGCCGTCGGCGGAGTGGTGGAAGGAGACAGCGTCGAGGAAGAAAAACTCCGCGGGACCGAGGCGGACCTGCGAGGCCGTGCCCCCGAATTCCGGATGTCCGCAGACTGGGCGCGGAAGCGAGCGGCAGAAGGCATCGGCGGCGACCCCACGGTGGATCCAACGGTTGCCGGAGCGGGGATGCCCCGCTTCGTAGCGGGACCACACGCTGTATTGGGCGGCGTTGCGCAGGAGCGGGGCAAGGTCTGGCTCCTCAAAGAGCGTGCGGAATTGACGGCGCAGTCCCTCCGCCGTCGGGGTGGACTGGCTTTCGGCTGGCTGTTGTCCGCCGGTCCAGATGACGACGTCGACACCGCTTTCGGCGAGGGCGGGTAGGGCATTGGCTGCGGCAGGGTCTCCCCGTGCTCCGGCATGGCGCGCCCCGGCGAAGGCAACGCGCAAGGGGCGTTCCGGCGCGGTGGGGCGGGGAGACGGCGGTGTAAGGAAGGCACCGCGAAGCGCGTCCGTGGACGGTTCGCCGTTTATAGAGACTCTGTAGTTATAGCGGGTATCGGGGCGGAGCCCGGAGAAGATGAAGGCGGCGCGGAAGGCGTCGTCCGCGGAGGTGATGACTGTGCGGGACTGCCGGGCATCCGGGTGCTCCGCCGAGCGTAGTTCGACAGTGACGACCGCTTCTTCCGTTGTGTCGACAACCAAGGCGGCTTCGCGGGGCAGGATGTATCCGGCGAAGGGACCCGCTGCCACGGGTGCCGCGTCAAGGGACAGCACCGCCGCTGCCGTAAGGAGGAATGAGAGGAGCAGGCGGACCGCCGGTTGCATGCGGCGGAACGGTCAGTCGTTGTCGCGGAAGCCGCGCCGCTCTTCTTCGCGGCAATCGCTGATAAGGCGCAGGCACACTTCGCGCAGATCGAAGAGGCGGATGCGCGACTCGAGGCGGAACTCGTGGGCGTGATCGGCTTGGCCGACAAGCGCCTCGGACCAACGCATGCACTCGTTGATGGAGCGCATGGCGTATTTGAGATGGATGACACTGAGCATGAAGTCGCCCATGTCGAGAGACTGGAGGGCGAGGAGCATGTTGCGTTCACCGTCGCCGAGGGCTTGGCCGAAATTCCAGAGCGACTTGGCGCAGACCGTTTGCATGCGGCCCCGCGCGAGGAGCGTTTCAGCGATAAAGCGGAGCTGCGCGAAGATACCCGCGGTCACGACGAAGACCGGGTGGCGGTGGATAGTGTAGGGATCGAAGTCGCCACACTCTTCCTCGCGCGCAGCATCGGTTTCGTCATCGGTGTCCGGGTCTACGGCGGACCAGTCACCGACCTCCCAGCCCATCTCTTTGGCGATGGTGTCGAGGTGGTCGGTGTCGTAGCAGTGTTTCAGATAGTGGTTGGAGAACCTGGCGATTTCCTTTTGTTGGCGCCGCAGGAACTGCTGCCAGTCGTACTCGTTCCATGAAAGATCCTCGCGGTCATCCCATTCTCCGTCTGAAAAGCCTTCAGGTTGGTATTGGCTCATTGGATGAACTGTCCTCCCATTGCCTAATTACCCTGAGGCTCTTTGAGTGGATTGCAATGCTTTAGCGTACTTCCGCAAAGCGAGACCATCGAATTTACAGGGTATTGACCCTATGCGGCGGTTCCTGCCGTTAAAAGGACGGCCCGCATGAATCCATGCGGGCCGTGTTAAAGATGTAATTTATAAAGTGGAGTAACCTCAACGCCGACGTCTGCGCAGGAAAACCACGCCGAGTGCCAGAGCGGCCATAGCCAGTGCGGCGGTCCGCGGCTCCGGAATCTGCGTGTAGGCCGTTCCATCAGTTCCAACCACAGGCCAGTTTGGGCCGATACCGCCAAACTCCCCTGCCGCACTATCGTTGACAAACTGATAGACAGGGTAGCCAGCCACTGTGAGCACGTCGCCTTCTGCGATCGTCACGGTGCTGAACAGGGCGGGGTCGAGGCCCGCGCCAACATCAATCCCGCCGGTATCGACAAAGACGTACGGCCAATTCGGGCCGGTGTAGCCGGGAGGATCGCCGGGATCGTTGTTGTTCAGGTCCGGAGTCCAAAAGTAGAGGGTCCGGGTGTCGGAGGTGGCTGGTCCGCCGGGAGTCGCGCCGGCCACCGCGCCTTCCACTTGCAGAATGTCCAAGGACCCGAGGGACGGATCCGTTGCCGTGAAGGATGTTATCATGGTCGATTGAGCGCTCAATATAGCTCCTGCTGCGACCAAACCGATTGTGGATAGGATACACTTCATAGACTTCCCTTTCTTTGTTGGTTTGTTAACTTTGATCCGTGGGCGTAATTTTCGCGATGAAAAACACCCAGTAAGGTAGTTTGAACTGTTAAAGGCCTCGATGAGCGCGTCAATGGAAAAAACCAGTTTTTCCCAGCGGCCCCACCAAACAGCGCGTATCTGTTGTCAGTCGTTTTTGAACCGCTTCCCCGTGTCTATCAGACGCCTGCACGGCGGAGGATGGAGTCGGCGTGGCGCACGGCGCGGCGGAGCCAGTCGCGGTAGACGCGGCGACGGTCGTCGGGGGCCAGTTGCCATGGGGCGCTTGAATTGCGCAGCCGGGTGGTTAGATCGTAGAGGCAGAGCGCCACGCTCACGGAGATATTGAAGCTCTCCGTGAAGCCCTCCATGGGAATGCGCAGGCGCTCGTCGGCTTCATGGAGAAGGGTGTCGCTGAGGCCGTCTTTTTCCGTGCCGAAGCAGAGGGCGAAGGGCCGGTCGACGGGGAAAGCGGGCAGGGGTGTGGCGGCGGGGTCCGGGGTTGTGGCGACGATGCGCAGGCCGGCGGCGCGGAGTGCGTCAAGGCAGGCGCGGCGATTGTCGGCACCGGGCTCGCGGTGGCGGTGGAGGGTGACCCACTTGCGGCTGCCCATGTCGACATCGGGATTGAGGGAGTAGGGGTAGAGCTGCTCGATGACGTGGAGGTGTTGCACGCCGAAGCACTCGCAGGAGCGCATGGCGGCGCTGGCGTTGTGGGTCTGGTAGATGTCTTCGAGGACGACGCGGAAGTGCGCGGTGCGGCGGGCGAGAACAGCGGCCATGCGTGCCTTTTTCGCCTCGGAAACAAACGGTTCGAGGACGGCGATGGCGCGCTCGACGGCGGCTGAGTCTCCTGCGGTCTCAAGCACAGGCGCGCAGGACGGCTTCGATGCGGTCGGCGTCGAGATCGCCGTGTTCGCCGAGCCGGGCATCGGCGGCACGGAAGCGTTCGACGATGGGCGCGGTTCCGTCGGGCGGCACTTCGTAGGCGCTGAGTTTCGTCTCTACCCCGAGGCCGTGGAAGAAGGCCTCCATCGCGGCGATGCCTTCTTCGACGGCAGCGCCTTCGTCCTCCGTCGCGATGCCCCAGACACGGCGGGCGAACTGGAGGAGCTTGGCGTGTTTGGCCTTGCGCTGCTCGCGAAGCAGCGCGGGCATGACGATGGCGAGCGTGCGCGCGTGGTCGATGCCGAAAAAGGCGGTCAGTTCGTGTCCGATCATGTGCGTGGACCAGTCGCCGGGCACCCCGCAGGAAAGGTGTCCGTTGAGGGCCCACATAGCGGCGAGCATGACGTTGGCGCGGGCGTTGTAGTCGCGCGGTTGAGCCACAGCCTTCGGCCCCTCCTCGATGAGGGTGAGGAGGACCGCTTCCGCCTGCCGGTCCTGCAAGGGGCTGTCGACGGGATACGTCATGTATTGCTCAATGACGTGCGTGAAGGCGTCGACAATCCCGTTGACGGTCTGCCGCACGGGCAGCGAATACGTCGTTTCGGGATCGAGGATGCTGAAGGCGGGCTGCACGCGGGGGTGAATGAAGGCGAGTTTCTTTTGGCGGGCACGGCGCGAGATCACGCTTGCAGGGTTCGCCTCCGAACCGGTCCCCGGCAGGGTCAGGACGGTGCCGAGCGGGATGGCGGCGTTCACGGCGGCACCTTTTTCGAGAATGTCCCACGGATCGCTCTCGCGGTAGGGGATGGCGGCGGCAATGAACTTCGCCGCGTCAACGACGGAGCCTCCTCCCACGGCGAGGATGAAGTCGATACCCGCCTCGCGCGCGGCTTCCACGGCGCGCATGCAGGTTTCGTACTCCGGATTCGGCTCGATGCCGCCGAACTCCAGAACGGGCGGTGTCGGCAGGCCCCCAAGCACCTTTTCGTAGGTGCCGTTTTGCTTGATCGACCCCCCGCCGAAGAGGAGGAGAACGCGCTTCTGCGGGTCGAGGTATTTGCGCGCGTGGCCGACGGTTGCCTTGCCGAAGACGATGCGGGTCGGGTTGTGGTAGGTGAAGTTGTTCATGGTCTTTTGGTTTTACGGTATATGGACAGAGGACCGTCTTCCGGCAACCCCGGAGTGCATTTGTGCTTCCAATTCCGCGCCGTCGTGCGACAGACTTTAAACCCTATGGAATTCTTCCCCGAAATTCAGAAAATCCGCTACGAAGGTCCGAAGACGAAAAATCCTTT
>SKLD01000518.1 GCA_007123395.1 Opitutales bacterium | reverse complement strand
CGATGGCGAGGAGGGAGCCGTTGGGGTTGTGGGGCAGGTTGTGCGCGGGGTGGCCGTTCTCGTCGACGTATTGGGTGGCGATTTGGTCGTTCTCGCGCAGGGCGTCGAGTGTCTCGGGCGGGCCGGTGAAGCGGCCTTCGCCGTGGGAAACGGGTATCATGTGTATCTCGCCGAGTTCGCAGTGGTTGAGCCACGGGGAGCGTTTCGAGACCACGCGGGTGCGCACGTAGCAACTGACGTGGCGCCCGATGAGGTTGTGGGTGAGGGCCGGGTCGTCGGGCTCGGGCGGGCGGATTTCGCCGTGCGGCAGAAGCCCTGTTTTGACGAGCGCCTGAAAGCCGTTGCAGATGCCAAGAATGAGCCCGTCGCGCTCGCGCAGGAGGCGGTGTACGGCGTCGCGCACACGCGGATTGCGGAGAACGGCGGCGATGAATTTTCCGCTGCCGGCGGGTTCGTCGCCCGCGCTGAACCCGCCCGGGAGCATGAGAATTTGGGCGCGGTCGATCTCGTCCGCGAAAGTCTCGAGGGATTCTTCGACGGCGGCATCGGTGAGGTTGCGGAAGACGCGGGTGACGGGCACACCGCCCGCTCGGGCAAAGGCGCGGGCGGTGTCATACTCGGTGTTGGTGCCGGGAAAGACGGGGATGAAGACGCGCGGCTTGGCGACCTTGGTGGAGGCGCGGCAGGTGCACTTGGGGGCGAAGAACTGCTCGGGCGGGCAACCTCCGGGTGCAGGCGCGCGGGTGGGGAAGACGCCCTCGAGCGGTGCCTCCCACGCGGCGCGAAGGGTGTCGAGTGCGATGCGGTCGGTGCCCGCTTCGATGACAGGTTCGGCGAGGGTCTCGCCGATGGCGACGGCACCGGTCTTCGCGAGGGCAGCGGGGTCGCGCGCTTCGATGAGAATGCTGCCGTAGCGCGGGCCGAAGAGGGCTCCGCGGTCGGAGGCGGCCTCGCCGGAAAGGAAGCGGAAGCCGATGCCGTTGCCGAAGGCCATCTTCGCGAGGGCAGCGGCGAGACCACCCGCGCGCAGGCTTTGCGCGGCGGCGACGGCACCGCTTTCAACGGCTTCGGCGAGGGCCTCGTAGCGTTCGCGGGCAGCGGCGAGATCGGGCAGGTGGTCCGGCCCGACAGGGACCTCAAGCAGATAGACGGACCGGCCAGCCTCCTTGAACTCGGAGGAGAGGATGTTGCGGGCGTCCGCCGGAGCGAGGGCGAAGGCGACAAGAGTGGGGGGCACGTCGAGATCCTCGAAGCTGCCGGACATGGAGTCCTTGCCCCCGATGGCGGGGATGCCGAGGGCGGTCTGCGCGTGGAAGGCGCCGAGGAGGGCGGCGAGCGGCTTGCCCCAGCGGCGCGGATCGTCGCGCAGTTTTTCGAAGTATTCCTGCAGGGTGAGGCGCACGCGCCCGGCCCGCCCGCCCGCCGCCACGATGGCGGCCGTCGCTTCGAGAACGGCGTAGACCGCGCCGTGGAATGGGCTCCAGCGGCTGAGGGCGGGATGGAAGCCCCACGCCATGAGCGTGGCCGTCGCGGTGGTGCCCGCTTCGACCGGAAGTGTGGCGGCCATGGCGTCGGCGGGGGTCACGCGGTGTTTCCCGCCGAAGGGGGAGAGCACGGTAGCCGCGCCGATACTGCTGTCGAACCACTCCGCGAGGCCCCGCTGCGAGCAGACATTGAGGTCGCCGAGGACCGCCGTCCACGCGTCTTCGAGAGAAGCGGCGGTGGCTCCGCCGACGAGGGCGGGAAAGGCCGCCTCAACGGGCGCGGCCACGCGGGCACGGGCGGTCTGGCGCACGCCGTTGGTATCGAGAAATTCGCGGGTGATGGAGACGATGCTGTCGCCCCGCCAGACCATTTCGAGGCGTCCGGTGTCGGTAACTTCCGCAACGGCAGTGGCTTCGAGGTTTTCGCGGTCGGCGGCGGCGCGGAAGGCCGCGACGTCGGCGGGGTCGAGGACGACGGCCATGCGCTCCTGTGATTCGGAGAGCGCAATCTCAGTGCCGTCGAGTCCGTCGTATTTGAGGGGCACGGCATCGAGGTCGACGCGCAGGCTGGAGGCGAGTTCGCCGATGGCGACGGAGACGCCGCCCGCACCGAAGTCGTTGCACCGCTTGATGAGTCGGCTCACGGCGGGGTCGCGGAAGAGTCGCTGAAGCTTGCGCTCGGTGGGCGGATCGCCCTTCTGCACTTCGGCGCAGTTTTCGAGGGCGGAGGCGGTGTGCTCTTTGGAGGAACCGGTGGCCCCGCCGATGCCGTCGCGTCCGGTGCGGCCGCCGACGAGCAGGACGGTGTCGCCGGGGGCGGGGCGGGAGCGGCGTACGTTGGCGGCGGGGGCCGCGCCGACGACGGCCCCGATCTCCATGCGCTTGGCCACGTAGCCAGGGTCGTAGACTTCCGATACAATGCCGGTGGCGACGCCGATCTGGTTGCCGTAGCTGCTGTAGCCGTGGGCCGCGCCACGGGTAATGACGCGCTGGGGCAACTTGCCGGGGAGCGTCTCGGAGAGAAGTTGACGGGGGTCGCCCGAGCCGGTCACACGCATGGCTTGGTAAACGTAGCTGCGCCCCGAGAGCGGGTCGCGGATACACCCGCCAAGGCAGGTGGCAGCCCCGCCGAAAGGCTCGATCTCGGTGGGGTGGTTGTGCGTCTCGTTCTTGAACATGACGAGCCACGGTTCGCGGCGACCGTCGATTTCGGCCTCCACGCGGATGCTCGCGGCGTTGATTTCCTCGGAGGCGTCAAGGTCGTCGAGTTGGCCGCGCGCGCGCAGGAGGCGCATGCCCATGAGGGCGATGTCCATGAGGCAGCGGGGGCGCTCGCCGGCACGCTCCGCGAAGACTTCGTCGCGGGCGGCGAGGTAGCTCTCCCAGGCGGCCCGCGCGGGGGCGGTGAGGGGCGAGTCGTCGAACTCAACGGATTCCAGCTCGGCGAGAAAGGTGGTGTGGCGGCAGTGGTCGGACCAGTAGGTATCGAGCAGCTTGATTTCGGTGAGGGTGGGGTCACGCTGTTCGCTGTCGCGGAAGTGATCGCGGCAGAAGACGAGGTCGGCATGGCCCATGGCGAGGCCAAGCTCACCGCGCAGGGCGTCAAGGGCGGCGTCGTCCAACGTCGTGAACCCTTCGATACGGCGCACGGCCGGCGGTTCCGGGGCGGCGCGCAGGAGGGTTTCGGGGAGGTCGTGTGCTGCTTCGCGGGAGTCGACGGGGTTGACGAGGAAGCGGCGGATTTTCGCGAGGTCGTCCTCCGTGAGTTCGCCGGAGAGTATATGCACGCGGGCTGCCGCGACAAGCGGGCGGTGCCCCGCAACGATCTGGACGCATTGTGCGGCGGAGTCGGCCCGCTGGTCGAACTGACCGGGCAGGTATTCAACGGCGATGATGTGGCCGTCCGGGGCGGCAGGCGCGTCCTCGCTCACTTCTTCCACGGCGGGATCGGAGAAGACGGTGCGCACGGCGGCGGGCCAGTGCTCGTCGGGCACGCCTTCGACGTCGTAGCGCTGCAGGAGGCGCACGGCGGTGAGGTGACGCACCCCGAGGGTGTCGCGGAGTTCGGCAAGGAGGGACTCCGCCTCCTGGCGCTGGCCCGGCTTTCTTTCGACGAAGAGGCGGCGGATGTGTGTCATCGGGCGAAAAGGTAGGGTGTGCGGGTCAAACGGCGTAGCTTCGGCCGGCGCGGTTTTCAAAAAAGTTGATGTAGGCTTGGTTGGCGACGGCGTAGCCGCCGGGCGTCGGGTAGTTGCCTGTGAAATACCAGTCGCCCGTGTGCCCCGGCGAGCAGGCGTGCAGGGCGCCGATGGTTTGGTAGGTGACGACCAACTCACCCTGCCACGGGACATCGCGCGGGCGAATCATCTCCGCGATCCGGGCGGAGATTTCCTCGGCCGCGAAGGGTGCGTAAATATCTTTGACGCGGTTCTCCTGCTCCGCGGCGGGTTTGACGACTTCGCGGCGGCACGCTTCATAGGTGTCCTGGAGCCGCGCCTCGGCACCCTTGGCCTTGATAAGGGAGACAGCGGCTTGGAAGGCGATGAACTTTCCAAGCTCGCTCATGTCGATTCCATAGCAGTCGGGGTAGCGGATTTGCGGCGCGGTGGAGGCGATGATGATGCGCTTCGGGTTGGCGCGGGAAAGAATTTTGATAATGGACTCTCGCAAGGTGGTGCCCCGCACGATGGAATCGTCGACGACGATGAGGTTGTCGGTGGGGTGAACGATATCATAGGTGATGTCGTAGACGTGCGAGACGAGGCGACTGCGGTTGGCTTCCTGCGAGATGAAGGTGCGTAGCTTGATGTCCTTGTGGGCGACTTTTTCCACACGCGGCCAGTTCGCGAGGATGAGTCTGTCGAGCAGCTCCGGAGTGAGGCGTTGCTCCTCTTGGGCGGCGAGGATTTCCTCTTTGACGGACTGGCGGCGACGGCGGCGCAGCTCCTGAAGGAGCCCATAGCTCGCGATCTCAGCGGTGTTGGGGATGAAGCCGAAGACGCTGTTTTCGAGGTCGTTTTCGATGATGTCGAGGATCTGCCCGGCGAGAGCCGCCCCCATTGCCTTGCGCTCCCGGTAGATTTCCGGGTCATTGCCCCGCGAGAAATAGATTCGTTCGAAGGAGCAGGAGAGGCGTGGGCGTGGTTCGGCGAAGGGCTCGATACGGATGGCGCCGGTGCTTTTCATCTCAAGGACGTGGCCCGGCGGGACCTCGCGGACATCGCGCGTTTCCAGATCGAACACCGTCATGAGTGGTACGCGTTCCGAGGCAATGGCGAGGAACTCGTCGTCTTCGAAGTAGTGGGCGGGACGGATGCCCGCGGGATCGCGTAGGAAAAACAGGTCGCCGTTGCCGACGAGGCCGCCGATTGTGTAGCCGCCGTCCCAGTGCGCCGAGGCTGAACGCACGATGTCGACCAAGTCCAACCGCTCGCTGATGACGGCGGGGATTTCCTCGCCCGGCATGCCCGAGTCGCGCATCCGGCGGTAGATTTCGTCGTGCGCCTCGTCGAGGTGGAAGCCGATCTCTTCGAGGATTGTCTGGGTGTCGGTGTCGAAAATGGGGTGCTGACCGCGGCGCACGAGCAGGCGGTTCAGCTCGGCCGTGTTGGTCATGTTGAAGTTGCCGCAGACCATGAGGTTGCGCGTGGGCCAATTGCTGCGGCGGAAGTAGGGGTGGCACGAGCTGGCGTTGAAGGCACCGGACGTGCCGTAGCGCAGATGCCCGATGAGTATCTCCCCTCCAAAGTCGAAGTGCTCCTTCACCGTCTCGGGCAGTTCGGGAAAGACGACGTTGCGCCGCACGAGTTTGTCGTAGCGCTTGAGCTGCTTGCGAAAGAGGCGGGCGAGGGAGTTGTCGTCGAGTTCCCGCTCGCGGAACATGAACGCCTTGCCGAGCGGCATATCGAGCTTCACGCAGCCGATACCCGCTCCGTCCTGTCCGCGGTTGTGCTGCTTCTCCATCAGAAGAAACATCTTGTTGAACGCGTAAAGGGGGGAGCCGTACTTCCGCGCATAATAGCCAAGCGGCTGCTTCAGGCGGATCAGGGCTACACCACATTCGTGGCCGATGGGATCACTCATCTATCCATGAAATCGGGTTAAGTAGAGGAGCCTGCCCATCGCCCCCCGTGGAGCAAACATTTTTCTCGGGTCGAGCGGCGGAGAGCGGACATCTGTCCGCGTTGCGGTTGTTCAGCTTCGGTGAGGAGCGGGTGGGGGTGCAAAGGAGGAGGGTCGAGCGCGAGGGTTCCGTCTCAGCCGTTACCGGGGACAGGAATGTCCCCTCTCCGCTATGCCGCGGACGGAGAGCGGACATGATCTTCGATATGTCGTCGCTTCGCTCCTCGGAACCTGTCCGCGTCTGCAGCGGCCTCCCGGTCGATTGACCGCTTTCCGGCTTGCCCGATGCGGCGGATCAGGTGACGAAAGGGGCATGCAAGAGGAACCGATTCGGACACTCATTCTCGGCAGCGGCGGACGCGAGCACGCCCTCTACCTTGCGTGCAAGGCGAGCCCGCGGTGCGGGGGCGTCGTTGTTGCGCCGGGCAACGGCGGTATACCGGCGGAAGACTGCCGTCAGGTCGATCTCGGGAATGTCGCGGCCATGGTCGACTGCGCCCGCGAGGCGCGCGCCGGGCTTGTCATCGTCGGGCCCGAGGCTCCCCTTGCGCTCGGGGTCGCGGATGCCCTGCGCACGGAGGGATTTGACGTCTACGGCCCGGATGAGGAGGGCGCGCGGCTTGAGGCGAGCAAGGCGCACTGCAAGGCGTTCCTCGACCGCCACGGCATCCCGACGGCGGCCTATGAACGATTTACCGACGCCGACGCCGCGCTCGCCTACCTGAAGACAGGCTCAGGCGCGGTCGTCGTGAAGGCCAGCGGCCTCGCGGCGGGCAAGGGCGTCTATGTCTGCGCGGACCGTGCCGAAGCCGGGGCGGCTGTGCGCGAAATCATGGTCGACCGCGTCTTCGGGGCGAGCGGGGAGGAGGTTGTTATCGAGGAGTGCCTCGAGGGGCCGGAGGTCTCCGTCATGGTTATGGTCTCGGGAAGCGG